>JBBEBC010000038.1:0-38642 GCA_040882555.1 Bacteroidia bacterium | reverse complement strand
ATATAATCAAGCTGCTAGAGAAAAAAGGGATTCCTACTTTTGATGAAATGAAAGCTGAACTCAAGCAAAAAGTATCGAAAGATTCAAGGTCTGAGGTTAGTAAAGAGGCTGTTATTGAAAGAATAAAGAAAGAAAGTAAGTTCACTGAAGATACAAAAGCTCTAGATCAGTTAATTTCTAAGGTAGATACGAGTCTGCTTTCGGGTAAATGGACATCAAAGTCAGTCGAGAAATTTATCAAACCCTTATTTACTCTAGGCGATTCAGTTTACACCCAAAATGAATTTGCTAATTTCCTTGCTCAAAACCAAAGCAAGCAGGCTAAAAACGCTTCTGTTGAAGCTCTCGTTAGAAAGTCATATGAGTTTTATAAAGAGCAGCAAATAATCACTTATGAAGATAGTCGTTTGGAAGAAAAATATCCTGAGTTTAGATTATTAATGCAAGAGTACAGAGATGGAATTCTGCTTTTCGAAATTACAGATGAAAATGTTTGGTCTAAGGCTTTAAAAGATTCCGCAGGGCTTGAAAGTTTTTATGAGAAGAACAAATTTAACTACATGTGGGATAAACGAGTGGATGTAGTTATCTATAAGGCAGTAAATGAAAAGGTGGCTAAGTCAGCTCGTAAACTTGTCGCAAAGAGGGAAAAGAAAAATATGAATGTTGATGACATCATGGCGAAAATCAATAAGTCCTCTCAGCTTAATTTACAAACAGAGAACGGATTGTTTTCTAAAGGCGATAATGAGATTGTTGATGCAGTTACTTGGGAGAAAGGGATTTCAGACAATGTTGTGAACGCTGATGGAACAGTGACTTTTGTTGAAATCAAAGAAGTGAAAGAGCCAATGCCAAAGTCAATTTCAGAGGCAAGAGGATTAATAACAGCAGATTATCAGAATTTCCTTGAGAAAGAATGGATTAACCAGCTAAAGAAGAAATATGAAGTGAACGTTAATCGCGAAGTTTTCGAGACGATTAAGTAATTTCCTTCGGAAAAAGAATTGCCCGTTTAGGCATTAGCCCAAACGGGCAATTGTATTAATATGCATCTTTAATGAATCGAGTAAAGAATATTCTCTTAACATTTTTAGTTTTCGTCGTCATTCAGTCGTGTAATTCTGAAGATGAAAAAAAAGATGCAATTGCCAGAGTATTCGACAAATACCTTACAAAGTCTGAATTAAATAGAGCCATACCTTTCGGTATGAAGGGAGAGGATAGCTCTGAATTTGCCGAAGAATATATTTCGCAGTGGCTGAAACAGAATCTAGTTCTTCGTAAAGCTGAAAATAACCTCAAGGATGAAGAAAAGGATGTTGCAAGTCAGTTGGAAGCTTATCGTGCATCGCTTATTATTTTTGCATACGAACGAGAACTAGTAAAACAAAAGCTTGATACAACAGTTTCTGAGCTAGCTATCAGCAATTATTACAAAGAGCATCCTAATAATTTTGAGCTTAAGAGTAACATTATCAGGCTTAAGTATATCAAAGTACCAAAGAATACTCCTAACACAGACAAAGCAAAGAAGTGGTTTCGCTCCACCAAACAGGACGAACAGGAAAAGCTTGAGCAATTCGCTCAGCTCTACGCCGTTAACTCCCTATTAGATGACAGCAATTGGCTTTTGCTCGATGATGTTATTAAGGAAATACCTTTAAATGAAACTGACATAGGAAATGTGAATAATCAACCAAGGTTTATTGAGTTGTCAGACGAGAATTACCATTATCTTGTAACGATTACAGGCTTCATGGTGAAGGATAGTCAGGCACCCCTAGAATTTGAAAAGAATAAAATCAGAAATATCATTCTCAATCAAAGAAAAATACTTCTAATTCAAAAGATGCAGGATGATGCATACAGTGATGCCCTTAATGAAAAAGACATTGAAGTTTACAAGAATTAACCAAAAAATTAGCTTTCATATTGCCTGCATAATCTTATGTGTATCGGCTTTGAATAGTTTAAAAGCTCAGCCAGTAACAATAGATAAAATTGTTGCTGTTGTTGGTGATAAAGCTATTCTCCTATCTGAAATTGAAGCTCAAGCTTTTCAGATTGAACAGCAAAGTGGAGTTAAAGATCCTGATTTAAGGTGCAGGGTTCTGGAAGAAGTTATTATTCAAAAGCTGCTTCTTAATCAAGCAGAAAAGGATTCTATTGTTGCAGGTGATGACATGGTAGATGCTGAATTGAATAAGAAAATTAGATTCTTTGTTAGCCAGATTGGATCTGTTGAAGCTTTAGAAGAATACCTAGGAAAAAGTATTCTTGCCATCAAAGAAGAGTTTAGGGATCGTATCCGTGAACAAATAACTGTTCAACAAATGCAGTCAAAAATAGCAGGAGATATCAAGGTTTCTCCTGCTGAAGTCAAACTTTTTTATTCAGAAATCCCTGTTGATTCTATTCCATTTATAGAGAGTGAAATCCAGGTTGCACAAATATTATCTAAGCCTCCGGTGAATGATAAAGAGAAGGATAGAGTTAGAAATGAGCTGAAAGAAATCAAGCAAAAAATTCTTGATGGAAGAAGCTTTGCTTCTATGGCAGCATTTTATAGTCAAGACCCTGTTTCAGCGGCCAAAGGAGGGGAGCTTGGTTTTGTTAATAGAGGTGACTTGGTACCTGAATTTGAAGCTGCAGCTTTTGCTTTAAAAGGTTCGGAAATTTCTGATATTGTTGAATCTACCTACGGCTTTCATGTCATTCAACTAATTGAAAGGCGAGGTGAAACAATTAATGTACGGCATATCCTTTTATCGCCAAAAGCATCACCCGAAGATCTCGATAAAGCAAGATTAAGGCTAGATAGCTTGCAAAAAGCTATCCGTCTTGATGAAATTGATTTTAGTGAAGCTGCTTTGAAATATTCTGATGATGAAGAAACTAAGAATAATTCAGGGGTTTTAATCAACCCTAATTCAGGTTCAACATGGTGGGAAATATCTCAACTTGATCAAGGTATTTTCTTTGCTATTGACAAATTAAAAATTGGGGAAATGTCTGATCCTGTTCAAGTGAAAGAAGGTGAAAAGAAAATAGGATACAGGATACTCATGCTCAAAGCTAGAACCGAGCCTCATAAAGCAAACCTTAAAGACGATTATCAGCGTATACTATTGGCTGCAGAAAATAAAAAGAAAGAACAACGAGTTGATGATTGGATAAAGAGAAAAAGAAAAGACTTTTTTATTAAAATTGATCCTCAATATTCAGATTGTGCTTTTCAAAATAATTGGAATCAACCTTAAGCAAATTATAATTTAAATAATGCAAGAGTTTAAATCAGATGCAGAAGCTATTGATAGCTTAAAAGATGCTTATATCAGACTTGACAGGGAAATTGGTAAAGTTGTTATTGGTCAGGAAGATGTTGTAAAAGATGTAATCATTTCCATTTTTAGTCGCGGCCATTGCCTCCTTGTAGGGGTTCCTGGTTTGGCAAAGACCTTATTAGTTACAACCATATCAAAAGTGCTGGGACTTGAGTACAATCGTATTCAGTTTACACCCGATTTAATGCCTTCTGATATAGTAGGAACAGAGATTTTAGATGAAAATCGCCATTTTAAGTTTATCAAAGGGCCACTTTTCGCAAACATCATTCTCGCTGATGAGATTAATAGAACGCCACCAAAAACTCAGGCTGCCTTGTTGGAAGCTATGCAGGAAAAAGCAATCACTGCAGCTGGAAAGCGCTATGAACTAGATAAGCCGTTCTTTGTTCTCGCCACTCAAAACCCAATAGAGCAGGAAGGTACGTATCCACTTCCTGAAGCTCAGTTAGACCGTTTTATGTTTAACATTTGGGTTGATTATCCAAGCTATGAAAATGAAATTAAAGTAGTTAGGAGTACTACTTCTGACGAAGTGGTTGAGTTGAATTCAATTCTTAGTGCAGAGGAGATTCTATTTTATCAAGATCTTGTTCGTAGAATACCTATTACCGATAAAGTGCTTGAATATGCTGTAAAGTTAGCTGTTAAGACGCGCGTTAATTCAGGACATGCTCCAGACATCGTTAAGAAATATCTTGCTTGGGGAGCTGGGCCAAGAGCCTCTCAATTCCTTGTGTTGGGAGCTAAGTGCCATGCGGCAATTCGCGGCCGTTATTCTCCAGATATGGAGGATGTAAATGCAGTTGCAACTGCCATTCTTCGTCATAGGGTAATTCGCAACTATAAAGCAGAGGCCGAAGGAATTTCTGTTGAAAATATAATCGCTGAACTATTAGAATAAGTCACAGCTAAAACCATGAAAAAAGGGGCTCAAACATTTTATTTGAGCCCCTTTTTTATTTATCTTTTATCAATAATAAGTCAATCTAATCACATCTGCTAAGTGTTTAGCTAAGCGAATTACCTGACGAGTATATCCATATTCGTTATCATACCATACATAGAGAACAATTGAGCGCTTATCATTTGCAACAATAGTTGCTGGACTATCAACGATGGAAGCACAAGGGTTTCCAACCAAATCGCTTGAAACTAATTCATTCGAAATAGAATATTGAATTTGCTCGACTAAATCTCCTTTCAGAGCTGCATTTCTTAGGACAGAATTAACATCTTCTTTTGAAGTATCTGTGTCAAGAGCTAACTTTAAAATGGCTAGTGAAACATTTGGAGTAGGCACTCTAACTGCATTGGAAGTTAGTTTGCCGCTTAACTCAGGTATAACCTTCGCAACAGCACTTCCTGCTCCAGTCTCTGTTATGACCATATTTAAGGCAGCGGCTCTTCCTCGACGATATTTCTTATGGAAGTTATCGAGTAGGTTTTGGTCATTAGTGTATGAATGGATAGTTTCAATATGCCCACCACTAATGCCAAGATTCTTACTAATTACCTTCAATACTGGAACAATAGCGTTAGTTGTGCAAGAAGCAGCTGAAAAAATTGTTTCATTTTCTATATCAACGCTGCCCTGATTAACACCATGTACAATATTTGGTATATCTCCTTTTCCTGGGGCAGTGAGTAATACTTTAGTTATACCTTTAGATTCAAGGTGCTTGCTAAGTCCTTCGCGGTCACGTGAAGCTCCTGTATTGTCTATCAAAAGCGCGTCATTTATACCATATTGTTTATAATCAATGTCGGCTGGGTTGCTGGCGGCAATCATCTTAACCGTGTGACCGTTGATAATTAGTGCTTTGTTATCAACATCTTCAATGATAGTTCCCGGAAAAGGGCCATGTACAGAGTCTGTTCTAAGTAAGGCAGCTCTCTTTATTATGTCTTCGGCAGAATTACTTCTTGTTACAATAGCTTTCAACCTTAGCTGCTCGCCTTTCCCTGCTTGAATAATAAGTTCTCTTGCGGCTATTCTTCCAATTCTTCCAAATCCATAAAGAACAACATCCTTAGGAACTAATACTCTTTTATCTTTTCCTATGAAGGAAATTAATTTATCATGAATAAATTCTGTTGCAGAAGCATAGCCAGCTTTCTCATTTATCCACTCAGTGGCTAATCGACCAAGGTCAATTCTAGATGGAGCAATGTCTCTTTTAGCTATTTCCTTTGCCAGGAGAAGGCTATCTTGAACAGTGATTGATTTGCCCACAAATTTTTGAGCATAATTATGTAGCTGCAAAATTTCACTTGCACTTCTGTCAACTAATTGATTTCTAAATATTAGTAATTCTACACTGTGGTCGAACCATAGAGAGCCAACAGTATGAATAAGTTCAATAGCTGATTTTTCATCCTGAATCCACTCATTTAATTCTGTTTCATAGTTTGCCGGGTTAATGGCGTTTTCTAAAGACATGCGTTGGTTTTTTTGAGAATTAGCGTCGCGAAATTACTGCTTTTGTTCTGCTCTGAGTAATTATTTGCATCTATAATTTCGCGTAACGAAAAAAAGCCTGCCTCCAAAAGGAAACAGGCTTCTCAATTTCTTATTCAAATTATCAAATACCTAAACCATAATACGCTTTAGCTCCATTTGGATAAATTCCCTCAATAAGCAATCCTTTGCGTTCCGATTTTAAGGCATTAGTTACATCACTTATAGAGTTCACATTGGTATCTCCAATGTTTGTGATGATAAATCCTTCCTTAATACCAATATTTCTTAACCTACCTTCTCTAATATTCTCAACTTTAAGTCCGCTATTAAGTCGATAAGCATTTTTCTCTTTATCGCTAAGTGGTGTAAATTCAGCACCTAATTCATTGGCAACAGATTCTGTATATTTAATCAGTCGCGTATCTCCATTCTTATTCTTGAGTTGAATATTCAGTTCTGTATTCTTACCGTCTCTATTTATTTTGAGAGCAATCTCATCGCCCGGACGATATCTTCCGACTTGTTCTTGAAGTTCAGGTATATTATTTACTTCAACTCCTTGAATGGCTGTAATAACATCTCCTTCTTTAATACCTGCGCCTTCAGCGGCACCGCCAGCATTTAATCCAGATACATACACACCCTTAAGATCTTCAATATTTTTTCTTTTTGCCAAGTCTGCATTTAAATCTTCTAAAACAACACCGATAAATGCACGTTGAACTTCTCCAAACTCGAGTAAATCAGCTACAACTTTTCTGACAATGTTAACTGGCACAGCAAATGAATAACCTGAGTAAGAACCAGTATTTGATGCAATGGCAGAATTAATTCCAATAAGCTCTCCGCTTGCGTTTACTAAAGCGCCTCCACTATTTCCAGGGTTAACAGCTGCATCAGTTTGAATGAATGATTCAATCGCAAACTTCTCATTAAGTATATTGATGTTTCTGCCTTTTGCACTAATAATTCCTGCTGTTACAGTAGAGGTGAGGCTGAAAGGATTCCCAACAGCAAGCGCCCATTCTCCAACTTTTACTTCATCTGAATTACCATAATACACAAAGGGCAAATTCTGAGCGTCAACTTTCAATAAAGCTAGGTCAGTACTTGGATCTGTACCAATCACCTGAGCTATGTATTCGCGCTTATCGTTAAGTACAATCTCGACTGATTCGGCATTTTGAACTACGTGGTTGTTAGTAACGATGTATCCATCCTCTGAAATTATAACACCTGAGCCTGAAGCTCTTGCCTTTTGAGGTGGAGCGTTTCTATATGGATTTCCAAAAAAGAAGTCGTAAAAAGGATCTGAACTTCCTGATCTCCTAGTTGATGAAACTGTTTTTACGTGAACAACTCCATGCACTGACTGTTCTGCTGCTGCCGTTAAATCAGGTGCATTTGCCAAATTGGCAGTTTGACCCGATGCCAGATGAACCGGAATGCGCTCGGCTGTAAGTCGCTCAAACCCACTTTGGTCCTCCTGAAAAAACTCATTAATGCTGATTGCTGCAAACCCACCAATCATGGCGATAAGCAGAGTTGACAAAATTTTCTTCATAAGGTAAAATCGATTTTAATAATAACATTTCTAAATCTCAAAAAACGTGCCTTCATAATTTAATTCACTTCAATGAACAAATTACTGTGAATGAATGATTTTAAGCCCGCGATTTGATGAGTATTTTCAGATTAGTTTTGCACACACAACGCAAGGTGAGGCTTTGTGTTGCAATAAATTATTGATTTAACTTTTTTTTGAAAATCGAATGAAGTCTCCCGGCACTAGGGTATTTACTTTTTTTAGCGGTATTCTTATCGGAATGTTAGCAGCAGTTGGGCTTGTATTTCTGATGATGAATCAATTTAACCCATTTGCATTCTTCAACGGAGAAACAAATACAGGTAGAAGAGATACTGTAGTTGATATGCGTGTTTTAAAGAAAAAGCCTTTACCTATTCAGAAAAAAGAAACAATTCCAGTTCAACCCATTTTTGAGGAAGCCTCAGATACGATTACTGAAACTGAGGAGTTAGTAACAGAAGAAATCCCCGAGGTCAAAGAAGAGATTGTAGTTATGAGGGATGAATTCATCGGTTATTTGGAGTTGCCTCTTTTAACGATAGGTGATCCATTAAATACTCAGCAAAGAGATTCGCTCATAAATGAATTGCAGGGATCTCCAGAAAAAAAGAAAAATTTCAGAATCGAATTCTGGAAATCGCCTGTTAATTATCGCGGCTACAGACTAATTGGAAATAAAATAATGCTCTTTGGAATGCCAAATGAAAAAAAGATTTCCCTCTACAAATATAAAGGTAGGCTGTATCTAAAGAACGGAGTAAACACTTATAAAATAGTTGAAAATGAGGATTTTGAATCATTCGCTAAAGTCATCGATGAATCAATACTTAATGCATTAAAGCCATGATAATCGCCTTCAATAAATACCAAGCAACCGGCAATGATTTCATAATCATCGATGACCGTGATCGCCGCTTTGATATTCAGAACAGTAGCCTCATTCAGACTCTTTGTAATAGAAGATTTGGCATTGGCGCCGATGGCTTGATTGTAATTCGCTCCGAACCAGGACATGATTTCAGGATGATCTATTTCAACGCGGATGGTTATGAAGGTTCAATGTGTGGAAATGGTGGGCGGTGTGCTACAGCCTTTGCCAACATTCTTTTTCCTGATAAAAAAGAATACGTTTTTAAGGCGTTTGACGGTGTTCATCATTCTAAAATTGAACAAGTTAGGAATGATGGCTTTTTGGTAAGTCTGAGTATGAGTAATGTAGAATTGCCGAATGCCATAGGAAGCGACGTCGTTTTGAATACAGGCTCCCCTCATTATGTCCAATTTGTTGATGATTCAGGTAGCGTTGATGTAGCTCTTTCAGGAAGATCAATCAGGAACTCAGAACCTTTTCTTAGAGAAGGTATAAATGTGAATTTCGTTGAGGTACATAACGATTCAATTACTGTTAGGACATACGAGAGAGGAGTGGAGGAGGAAACTCTTTCTTGTGGCACAGGAGTAACTGCATCTGCAATAGCAGCCTTTCATAATAAATTAATAAGTAACTCAGAGGTTAATGTTTTTACGCGTGGAGGTGACTTGAAGGTCGGTTTCAAGCGCAACGGAGTTGGGTACACTGATGTAATTCTCACTGGAGAAGCTCACCCTGTATTTCAAGGTGTGATTGAAATATGATTATAAAGCTTGATTTTAGTCATGATGGATATAAGCGCGATAATCTTGCGTTTTATCTGCTTTTGATTAATGTTAATCAGGTTGCTCCGCATCTGGCTTTGGTTCTTGGCAATAATTACTTTTCATTGAGTGTAAAAGGTATTAGCAACGCAGTCTCCTTCGATTCTAAATTGGAATCTATGAAGAGGAAAAAACTTCCTTTAGTTTTATTTAAACTTCAAAAGAACGTTCCTGAAGACGGCTTATTCAGAATTATTACATATCATTTTTCTAAATTAAGTCCCCTAAAGGGGGATGGCATAACATGCTTACACCCGATAAAAGCATCCTTAGAAGAGATTTATAAATTCGAATCGGGTGCAGAGGTAGTTGCCGATTTACTCTTAGAGCTGGAAAAACTTTCAATCATTGATTCTGTAGAATCAATAAATTTGAAAGAAGACATATTCACCTTAAAGCCCTATCAGCTTGAAGATGTGCAAAGGCAAATCGCTCAAAAACTGATATAAAACTTCTGAAAATTGTAACTTTTTTTCATTTACTTTCACCAATAGGTGGATTGTAAAGCTATCTCTATGTTAAAAAAGTACTTCTTCTTCTTCTTAGTTTATATCATTTCCATTTCAAGTCAAGCTCAGATAGATTTGACGCCCCCCAAACCTAGGAAAGCAAATCATTGCGATACCACTCACGGAGATATTCGTTGCGATGAATATCATTGGATGAGAGAAAAGGCAGAGCCTGGCGTAATAAATCATTTGTATGCTGAAAATGGATATGCCGAAAGGTATATGAAGCAACACAACCTATTAATTAAGAAAATTTACGAAGAGGTAAAAGGAAGAATGGTTGAAGATGATGAATCGCAACCCTCACGTTCTAAAAAATACCTCTATTACACTCGGTATGAGAAAGGAAAGGATTACCCTTCTTATTTTAGAAAAGCCGATACCTTAAATGCACCTGAAGTGCAGTTGCTGAATATAGATTCACTTGCCAAGAACTATATGAATTTTAATCTGGCTGCAATTAGTATCAGCCCATCAACTTCTAAAATGTTTTATGGTATTGATACCAAAGGTGATAGATTAATGGATGTCTATTTTAAAGATATTTCCACAGGTTTACTGCTTTCTGATACACTCAAACAAGTAGCCCAAGTTATTTGGCTTGGAAATGATGAAGTTATTTACACGCTACCAGAAAAGGATACTAAAAGAGCTTCTAAAGCATTCAGACACAGATTAAATACTCCCAAGTCCAAGGATATCCAAATAGCATATGAAGTAAATCCCATTTTTCAGTTATCCTTTTCAAGATCAACTTCAGAGAGATTCGTCTTTATGGGTTCAACTTCAACCCTAAGCTCTGAATTTAGTTTTTATGATTTTGAAAATCCTGATGCAGGCTTTCAACTGATCGAAGCACGCAAACCCAATCATGTATATTCTCCTTCTCACGTTAAGGGCAAAGAATTTATCATAAGCACTGATTTTAATGCGCCAAATGGTAAATTGATGAAAGCTCCAATAAGTAATCCTTCTCAAAAGAATTGGATTGAATTTATTCCTCATAGAGAGGATGTACAACTGTCTGATTTTTCAATCTATGACGATTACATCATTCTTGTTGAACAGTATGATGCAAGAGAAAGGCTTTTAAAGATGAACCTTTCTACTGGAGTTCTAGATACAATTCCACTACCGGCAGAGCCCGCATCCGTTTCACTTTCTTCATATTATGAACATGATGAAGGTAAATTCAGGTATTCTTTTACAACCATGAAGCAGCCGGGTGAAACCTGGGAAATAGATTTGAGAACAGATGAACAAAAGTTCATTTACAGGGATACGATTAATGGAAAATATATTGCTTCTAATTACGTGAGCGAAAGAGTTTATGCGCAGTCTGCTGATGGAGAGTCAATTCCAATGACATTATTCTACAAGAAGGGTTTGAAGAAAGATGGGAATAATCCTACTTGGATATCCGCCTATGGCGCCTATGGAAATTCTTCATTACCAGGTTTCTCTATCACTAATCTTAGTTTGGCTGATAGAGGGTTCGTTGTTGCAACCGCTCATATAAGAGGTGGAAGTGATTGCGGAAGGAGTTGGTATGACAAGGGCAAGTTGCTTAAAAAGAAGAATACTTTTTATGATTTTATTGCTTGCACCGAAAAGCTAATAGAGGATAAATACACTCAAAGCAGTAGAGTAATTGCTTCAGGGGGCAGTGCTGGCGGATTACTCATGGGTGCAGTTATGAATATGCGCCCTGAGCTTTATGGAGCTTGCATTGCAAATGTACCTTTTGTAGATGTTGTTAATACCATGTTAGACGCATCTCTGCCTTTGACAACTTTTGAGTATGATGAATGGGGAAATCCAAACGATTCGCTTTATTATTTCTACATGAAATCATATGCGCCTTACGAAAATGTTTCCTCACAAAATTATCCAGCAATACTTGCTACCGCGGGATATAATGACTCTCAGGTGCCTTATTGGGAGCCAGCAAAATGGGTTGCACGATTACGAGATTCAAAAACTGATACTAATGTTGTTCTTCTCAAAACCAATATGGATGCTGGACATGGTGGAAGTTCTGGTAGATATGGCAGAATAAAGGACCTAGCGTTTGAATATGCCTTCGCATTTGAATCAATAGGCCTTGACGAAGGTTATATCATTGTTAAAGGTAAAACGATTGATGTAGACGGAAATGCTCTTCCTTTTGTAAATGTTTACATAGAAGGAACAACTCAAGCTACAGCTAGCAACGAAAATGGCATATTTTCTCTTGAAATGAAGAAAGGTGATAATCCCACCATTGTATGCTCATCTATTGGTTTTAAAAAGAATGTAATTCCGATTACAATCAATACTGCTATTTCGGAATTAGAGGTTAAAATGATTGCCGAAAACTATCAGATAAAAACCTTTGAAGTGAAAGCAAATGCAAAAGATCCAGCATATGCAGTAATGAAAAAAGCAATTGATAAGCGCAAATTTCACCTTAATCAGGTGGATGCCTATTCGTCTGATATTTATATAAAAGGCGCTGTTAGACTAGATGAAATCCCCGAAAAACTACCATTTTTCATTTCGAAAAGTCAACTTCCCGATTCATCAGATTTAGGATTAGTTTATCTATCTGAATCAGTTGCCAAATACCACGAAAAGAAACCAGATTTAGTTAAGGAGGAGATGATCGCCTCTAAAATTGCAGGCCTCAAACAGGGTTTCAGTTGGAATAGAGTTTCTGATATATTAATGAATTTTTACAAGAATCTCGTTGACATAACTTATTACTCTGATAGAGGATTTGTTTCTCCAGTTTCTGAATCAGCCATGTTTTATTATAAATATAAGATGTTGGGGACGTTCATGGAAAATGGTCATACGATTAACAGAATTCAAATTGAGCCTAGAAGGAAGCATGATCCCTGTTTCAGAGGCGAAGTGTTTATTGTTGATGATACATGGAACATCCATAGTTTGGATTTGATGCTTACTAAGGATGCACAAATAGAATTTGTTGATACGCTCTACATCCGACAAGAATATGTGCCTGTAGAGGACAGTCTTTGGATGCCATTAACTTTACAGTTGATGAGTCACATCAGCATATTTGGCTTTTCAGCTACAGATAAATCAATAGGTGTATTTTCTAATTACCGCATTAATCCACCGTTCGAGAAAAAGTTTTTTGGGAACGAAATCTTCAAAATCGAAGAAGAAGCTAATAAGAAGGATACTGTTTATTGGGTAGATACAAGACCAATGACTCTAACCGAAGAGGAGGAAGAAAACTATAGGAAAGCTGATAGCACGGAGAAAGTAGAAACATCAAAAGTCTATTTAGACTCTTTAGATAAAGAAAAAAATAAGGTGAGTATTGGCGATATCTTATTCTCTGGAATTACGTTTTCCAATTCCTATGAAAAGAAGTATACTTCAATAAACCCGCTAATAACAATGCTTTCATACAATGTAGTTGAAGGTTTATATGCAAATCCACAATTGGTAAGAACTCTAAATCCTGATAATCTTCAATTAAGTATTTTAAGTGCATCCGTTCGGTATGGCTTTTCAGATTTGAGGTGGAAGGCACAAGGAAGTTATTTTAAGTTGACTAATCCAAAGAATTTTAATTGGTGGTATGTAAAAGGTGGAAGAATGATGTCGCAGTTAAATGACAATGATCCAATTCAGCCTCTAGTAAATGCAGGTTATACTTTGATTGACAAAAGAAATCTTATTAGACTTTACGAGAAAACAGGCATTGAATTTCTCTGGAACAGAGAGTTGGTTAATGGTTTAATGCTGCAAGCTGGAGCTTCCTATTACAGCAGAATCATTCCTAGAAACAATACTGAATTTTCCTTTAGCTCTAAGGAAGATGCCTACGCTTTAAACAGAGATGTTCATGAGAGTAGTGAAGGTCAGAATTCTTTTGAAAGTACCTATGCTGGTCTAAATATAAGGATGAGCTATAGGATTAATCAAAAGTATGAGACAAGAGGTTTAAGAAAGGTAATTAGAGGTAGTAAGTGGCCAGTTTTGGCAGTTGAATATCAGCAAGCAATTTCTGGAGTAGCGGGAAGTGATGTGAATTTTGCCTTATTAGAATTCTCTGTTGCTGATAAAATCGAGCTTGGTTTAATTGGGGATTTTAAATATAAAGTAATCGCAGGTACTTTTGTGGATAGATCGAATATGACCTTTATTGATTACAAGCATTTCAACGGAAATGAGACATTTTTCCTAAGGAATTTCCGCAATGAGATTCCTTATAATATTTTTAGAAATGATATGCGATTTAATGCTTTGCCTTATTATTCTAATAGCACCAATAATCCATATTTAGAGATTCATGCTGAACAGGACTTTAGCAACTGGATTACCAATAAATTACCCTTGGTTAGATTTATAAAATTGCAGACTTTGCTAGGCGCCAATATATTATGGCGAGAATCTAATGATTTATATACCGAATTCTACCTTGGAATAAACAACATATTGAAAATCTTGAGAGTGGATTTAGTGAGTCAATATAGCCCAGGGTCAAGGTTAAAGCCTTTAGTTAGAATTGGGATTGATCTGTAATGTTTACAGAAAACGCTTAATCCATTTGTTTAGTTTGATGAAAGGAGGATATTTTAAAGCTACATCAGGAAAATATCCTGATTTCATTATTGATTTAGAATGACTGAACGTATCAAAACCTGATTTGCCATGATAGTTTCCATTTCCGCTGGTTCCAATGCCTTCGAGAGGTAATTCTGTATGAGCAAAATGGATAAGTGGAATGTTTATTCCTCCACCCCCAAAGCGGATGTTAGTTAAAAAGAACTTCTCTGTTTTCTTATTCCTAGTGAAAATGTAACAAGCTAGTGGGTAAGGGTTATGTTCCACGATTTCTAACACTTCTCTTTCATTACTGTATGGTATAATTGGTAATACTGGTCCGAAAATTTCACTTCGCATCACTGAAGTGGAAAGGCCCGTATTTATGAGAATGGTGGGTTCTATATATAAATCTAACTCATCATGCTTTCCACCGAAGGCAATATCACCATCCTGAAGATATTTTTTAATTTGAGAGAAGTGTTTGAGGGATATTATACGTCCATAATCTGCGGATGTCTGCGGGTCAGAGCCATAAAACTCCTTTATTGCAGACTTTAATTCGACAATAAATTGTTCTTGTATTGATTCTTCAACTAATACATAGTCAGGGGCAATGCAAGTTTGGCCAGCATTCCAAAATTTACCCCAAGCAATGCGCTTTGCAGCAACTTTTATGTTAGTATCCTTGCATACAATCGCAGGACTTTTGCCTCCTAATTCTAGAGTTACAGGACTTAGACTATTAGAAGCCATTCTCATTATTTCTTTTCCAATGGAAGGACTTCCAGTAAAAAAGATATGGTCGAAATGATGATTTTCTATTAAAAGTGGACCAAGTACTTTTCCTTCGCCTTCAATAACCGCCACAAATTCTTGAGGGAATATTTCTTCAATTAAACTTTTAATCAATTTAGAAGTATGTGAAGAAATTTCAGAAGGTTTTATAATACAGCAATTTCCTGCAGCAATAGCACTAATGAGGGGTGAAATAGCTAGCATGAAAGGGTAATTCCATGGAGATATAATTAGGATAAGTCCTTTTGGTTCTTTTATGACTTTACTACTTGCCGGCCAGTGAATAAGTGGCGTGTCAACATATTCATCCATCATCCAACTTTGGAGATGATTGAGTGTGAAATCTAACTCCATTTTTAGAGTAGTAATTTCACTAGAATAAGCTTCAAATGGAGATTTTCTTAAATCAGCATACAGAGCCGCAAGAATCTTATCTTCATTCTTTAATAGGGCTGTTTTTAATTTTTGAATCTGCTCTTTTCGGAATTTATATGCTCTAGTAGCTCCAGATTTAAAAAATTGATTCTGGGCTAAAAATAGTTCATCAATAAGTCTTCCCATCTAATTCAAGCCTTTAGAAATTCTGCAACCGCGTCTGCAACCTTTTGACCATCCATAGCAGCAGAAACAATTCCTCCTGCGAAGCCGGCACCTTCACCACAAGGAAATAAGCCTTTCACTTGATCATGCTGAAAAGTTTCAATATTCCTTGGAATTCTCACTGGAGTTGAAGTTCTTGATTCTACTGCATGCAGTATAGCTTCATTGGTGTAATAGCCTTTCATTTTCCTGTCGAATGAGGGAAAAGCTTCTTTAAGTCGTTCACTAACAACTTTAGGCAGAATATCATTTAGGTTAATGGAAGCAATTCCAGGCATGTAAGAGCTTTTACCCAATTGAGAGCTCGTTTTATTATTGCAAAAATCGACCATTCTTTGGGCAGGCACAGTTTGATTGCCACCCGCTGCCTTACAGGCTATTTGTTCAATGCTTTTTTGAAATTCAATGCCCGCCAGAGGGCCAAATTTTGAATATGGTAGGAGGTCAGATTCATTGATTTCAACAACAACACCTGAATTAGCAAAAGGATTATTCCTTTTGGAAGGAGACCACCCGTTGGTAACTACTTCTCCTGGAGCAGTAGCACAAGGTGCAATGATTCCTCCGGGGCACATGCAAAATGAATATACTCCTCGTCCATTAACCTGCTCAACTAAGGAGTAGGAAGCAGGAGGGAGGTATTCGCCTCGTGACTCGCAATGGTATTGTATTTTATCTATTAGTTGCTGAGGGTGTTCAGCTCTAATTCCAAGGGCAAAAGGTTTAAATTCTAGATAAATGTTTTTACGGTGTAAAAGCTCATAAATATCTCTCGCAGAATGACCTGTGGCAAGAATAACAGCCTTGGTTTTAACTGAAGTCCCATTTGAAAAATGGACAGACTTAAGTCCATCATTTTCAAGACTTATATCTGATAATTTCGTTTCGAAATGAACTTCTCCACCAAAGTTCCTAATAGTTTCTCTCATAGAAACAATGATTCCAGGAAGCTTATTGGTGCCAATATGAGGGTGTGTGTCAATTAAGATTTCCTCAACAGCTCCATGCGCGAAAAATGTATCCAGAACACCGGCAATACTTCCTCTTTTATGAGATCGAGTGTATAACTTACCATCTGAATAGGTGCCAGCGCCGCCTTCACCGAAACAATAGTTAGAATCTTCATTTACTAGATGATCTTTATTGAGCGCAGCCAAGTCTCGACGTCTGCTTCTAACATCTTTCCCACGTTCTATTACGATTGGCTTAATACCCCTTTCTATCAACCTAAGAGCAGCAAATAGCCCAGCTGGTCCAGCACCTATAATTACGGCTTCAGGGGATGATGAAACGTCGCGATACTCTATCCCACGAAGTGGCTTCACAATAAAATTTTCATCAATATAGACATCAACTATTAAATCAACCTTAACCTCTCGGCTACGCCCATCAATAGAACGCCTTTTAAGATCAATTTTAAGGTTTGTGCTATCACTAAGCTTTAACTGCTTTCGAATATATCGTTCTAGATGTTCAGCACTAAATCCTTCCTGAGGAGAAAGCCTGAATTTCATTTCCTGAATCATAGATTACTCAAAGGTAAAGGAAATGTAGAATGCCTTTGAATGAACTGAACTAAGTCCGTCTGTGTAAATATTTCCTTCTCTGACAAGAAGATTACTTAATCCATAAGCCATTTTAATTTCAGGAGTAAACTTGAAATACTGGGAATACAAATCAAGCCCAAAGCCTATTTCGTAATTGATGTCGTTCCTCTTAAGCTTTAAAATTTTTTCTCCTTTATCGTCTACTTTATCTTGAGAGGCCAGATCAATAACTGGTTTAATTCCGCCTATTACATAAGCTCTTGCATTATTTAATCTGGCAGATTTGAATTTTAACAAAAGCGGGAACTCTAGAAGAGTAGATTCAACCCGTTTAGGACGAGTGAAAATTGAGTCCTGAGAAGGAAGTGCGATGGTATAATTGAGCACACGTTCTCCAAAAGAGAGGGTTGGAAGAAATCTTAAATCGAAATTATCTCCCAAGTGAAGGTTAGAAACAATTCCGATTCCAAATCCAAGTGCTGATTGAGGTTGAACAATCATTAATGAATCGAGTGATCGTATATCTTCAACGGGTCTTGGGGTGAATGACAGCGAATTTACTCCAAGGAGAAAGCCGAAGTGTATGGTTTGCTTATCATATTTCGGAAGATTCAATACCTTTCTTTGCTGCGCATGCGTAGGCATAGCAGTAACAGCTACCAGAAACACTAGTAGAAAAAAAACTTTATTATTTCGTATCAAACCTTTCGTAACTGCTTTCTTCAACGCAACTTGAGTCAGATTATTTTATGCCTGTGTACAGACTCACGATACCTAGGGTTACGCGTTTCGATTTCATTTTCTCGAAACCGCATCCCGATGATATGGCTGTAAAAGCATCTCCTTCAGGGAAAGCCTTCACAGATTCATACAAATATTTGTATGCTGAATAGTCTTTAGAAACAAGCTTCCCCCACCAAGGGCAAACATATTTGAAATAGACGTCATAAATCTGTTTTACCCCAACTATTTTTGGTCTTGAAAATTCAAGAACTACTATTTTCCCTCCTGGCTTTAATACACGGTTTATTTCTCTGAGGCCTTTCTCGAGATTTTCAAAATTTCTAACGCCAAATGCAACCGTTACAGCATCAAAGGTATTGTCTTTATAAATTAAGTTTTCTGAATCTCCCTTTTCAAGGGTGATAAGATGATTCAGCTTCTTGTTCTTAATTTTCTCTCTCCCAATTTTAAGCATGCCTTCAGAGATATCCATGCCTATAATCGAAGCAGGCTTTAACGAGGCAGCTTCAATGGCAACATCTGCAGTGCCTGTTGCAACATCCAGAATGACAGCATTTTGAAGGTGTTTTAATTCCCTCATCATGATTTTTCTCCAAATCACATCAATCCCAAAAGAAAGTGACCTATTAAGAAAATCATAGTTTCCTGAAATATTATCGAACATCTGTTCGACCTGCTCTTTTTTTCCCGCTTCGGGGTTTTGATATGGAGTTACATTCATCTTGAAAGGAGGAACAGAAACAGTGGTTAAATGTTCGTTTATTCGTTATTCACAGAATCAGTTAATGCAATAAGCGCATTGTCAAACAATTCGCTTGCGTTAACTGGAACAACACCTACACGTTCACATACGCTGGCTCCTGCTAGATTTGATATTTGAGCTATGCTTTTAGGATCTATTCCAGAAACAAGACATAAAGTTGCAGTGCTTATTACCGTGTCGCCTGCCCCGGAAACATCTGCAATGTTTATTTCCTCAGCTGGAATCCTATAGTATTCTTGCCCATTAGTCAGAACCAAGCCGTGCTCTGACAGCGTAATGAGACTTAGGGAGTGTTTAAGTTGCTGTCTTAAAGCTTGATCAGCCTGTTTGATTGATTCGTCAGAAGATGCATCTACCTCCGTTTTTAAACCTTCATTAATCTCTTTTAGATTAGGTTTGAAAAGATCAACACCCTTGTAGTGCATGAAATTTTTAGATTTTGGATCTGCCGCTACTTGGATTTTATTTTCAGAACAATATTTCACAACCGATGAAATTAGATTCTCATCAATCAAGCCTTTGTCATAGTCCTCAAAAATAACCGCATTAGGCTGCTCCTTTTTCAATAGGTTAAGAACGAAGTCATTAAAATGGGTTGCTTCAGCTTTATTCAATGGCGATTCCACTTCTTCGTCAACCCTTAATAGTTGGTGCTTATTCCCGATGATTCTAGTTTTAACAGTGGTAGGCCTGTCTAGACGAATCATTCCTGAGATAGAAAGTCCTTCATCAGCAAGCATGAGTAAAAACTCATCCCCATCTTTATCTTTACCAATAGTTCCTGAAAGAATTGGAGTAGCTCCAAGAGCCTTGATGTTTCTAGCAACATTGGCAGCTCCACCTAATCTCTTTTCTTTAGAAATAACATGTACTACTGGCACTGGTGCTTCAGGTGAAATTCTTTCAACTTTACCGAAAATATAGCTATCAACCATCACATCACCGATGATAAGCACTTTGAGCGACTTGAAATGCTGAAATATTCTCTGTAGTTCCTGACGATTCATTATTTTAGAGCCTCTAGGCCTTTCTTAAGTCTTTTAACAGCTTCAATTAAAATGTCTTCAGAGGTTGCATACGATAATCTAATCGAATTACTGCATCCGAAAGCTTCTCCACCCACAACTGCAAGGTGAACTGTATTTATTAAATACATGCTCAAATCAATACTGGTTTTTATGGTTTTGCCATCTGCTTTTTTGCCCAAAAAAGAACTGATATCAGGGAAGAAGTAAAATGCACCCTGGGGTTCATTTACTTTGAGTCCTGGAATATCTTGAAGCAAGTTAAGCATTAAATCTCGTCGCTTTTTAAATCCGTCAACCAAAGGTTTAACTCTATCAGGACTCTCTTCCAAAGCAGTTATTGCAGCTCTTTGAGTAATAGAGCAAGTTGCTGAGGTAATTTGACCTTGAATTTTATCACAAGCAGCAGCTATCCATTCTGGAGCGCCAATATATCCCAGGCGCCAGCCTGTCATTGCAAATCCTTTTGATAAACCATTTACGGTGATCGTTTTTTCGTACATGCCTTCAATAGCTGCGAGGCTTACATGTTTACCCGAAAATCTGATTAATTCGTATATCTCATCAGAAATCACAAGTAAATTATCATGTTTTAAGATTTCTGTTGCAAGATCTTGTAATTCTTCTCCCGAGTAAACTGAACCTGTTGGATTGCAAGGAGATGAGAAAATCATTAACCTAGTTTTCTCAGTAACATTTTCAGCAATTTGCTTGGCGCTAACCTTAAAATCTTGATCTAGACCTGAGTAAACAATTTTTGGAATACCTCCAGCTAGTTTGATAATTTCAATATAACTAACCCAAAATGGAGCAGGTAAGAGCACTTCGTCACCAGGATTAATCAAGCTGAGAACCACATTTGCGATTGACTGCTTAGCACCCGTAGATGCTACAATTTGATTAGGCGTATACGTTAAATCATTATCACGCTTAAATTTTTTTGTAATAGCTGTTTTTAATTCTACAAAGCCTCCAACGGGGGTGTAATGCGAATAGTTTTCATCTATAGCAATTTTTGCAGCCTCCTTAATATAATCAGGAGTATCGTAATCAGGCTCGCCAAGACTAAGGCTAATAACATCATGACCAAGAGCCTTTAACTCCCTTGTTTTACGTGCCATAGCGAGTGTTTCAGATTCGCTCAAAGCAAGAAGGCGCTCAGATATTCTATTCATAAGTTGATTTTATTTGGGGATGCAAACTAAGTGAATTTTTACATTACAAGGGAATAGTCTAATATTGCAGTCCTTTCTTTGAGTAATCATTTTTTCATTGAAAGCTAAATAACATGCGCATTTCCGCATCTGTTAGCTCACTACAAATTCGCGATTTAGCCCCCGCTGTAAATCAACTTGATCGTGCCGGGGTGAATTTCTATCATCTCGATAGCATAGAAAGCAGAGAGATTTTTGAATTTGCCGGTAGGTTGAGGAAACTCACTAAAACGCCTTTTGATTTGCACCTTATTACTTCAGATCCAATAAAATATTGGTCTGAAATAAGAGAGCACAACATTCAAGAGGTAACTATTCAGCTAGAAACTTTGCACAGTCCTTTTTTCGTTCCAGCCGATTTGCGAGACAGGGTAGGAGTGGCTGTTCTTGCAAATCGACCAGCAGAATTTTTTAAATTATATATGGAAACTGCTCCTTCGCTACTTCTAATGACAACCACTCCAGGAATAAGTGGCGGAAAATTTCAGCAAGAGCAATTTGCAAATATCATGAGGTATCGAATCCTATATCCTCAAGTGCCTATAACGGTTGATGGAGGGGTAATTCCTTCTGTTTCCTCTGTTTTGTCATTGATGGGTATTTCACAGATTGTTTCAGGATCGTATTTATTTAAAGGCGAAAGTATTGACCAAACTGTTTCACTGCTTAGAACCATGGAATTATCAGACTGGCGCCTGGATGAAGTATTACTACCTGAGCCAGAAATACTGCACCAATTTTCATTAAGAGTGCCTGAAAAAGTGAGTTTTATAAATAAAGAAGGTGTAATTGAAGTAAGGTCAGTTCAGAATAATTGGTTGGATTCAATTGCAGCGAAAACGGTGAGTAGCGATTATTTTCCTTTTCCAGTAGTTTGGGCGAATGAAGAATTAGGCCTCGATTTATTCAAAAAAGGACTTCAAGAATTAAATTATTTTCCTCAGATGGCAATAACAATTAACAGTTCCGATGAAGTATCAGGAGTGTTTAGCCTACAAAATTTTATTTCAAAAAAATGATTGTACATATTTCAAAAAATCTTTCAGAGAGTGAGGTTCATAGTTTGGCGGCCGATAACAAAGCTGCGTGGTATGAATCATCAGAACATTATATTTTCATTCTTCCTTCAGCAATAAAGGTTTTGCCTCAAAGCCTTGAAAAGTGTGCAATAGATTCTTGGGCATTGGCTGATGATATTCAATTGGCTTCAAAAACATATCGTTCAGAAATAAGGGAGGTTTCTTGGGCCCAAACTGTCACTGGAGGGAATACAAATAATACAGTAATGATTGCTGGCCCTTGTTCTGTTGAGTCGGAAGAACAACTCGAACTAACTGCTCAATTACTTATTGAACAGGGTATTAAAAATCTAAGAGCTGGAGCTTTTAAACCCAGAACATCGCCTTACACATTTCAGGGTTTAGGTTTAGAAGGCCTGAAAATGCTTGATAAAATTAGATCTAAATATGGATTTGGTATTATTACAGAGGTTAGAGATGCCACTAATGTGGAAGCAATTATTGAGTACGCTGATGTAATTCAGATTGGTGCCAAATCGATGTATGATCATGGAATATTAAAAAGATGCGGTCAAGCTAGAAAGCCTGTCCTACTAAAACGTGGATTTGGTTCAACTTTGCAAGAATTAGTGCAGTGTGCTGAGTTTATTCTTTCTGCTGGTAATGAGCAAGTAATGCTTTGTGAAAGGGGAATCAGAACTTTTGAAACTAAAACACGATTCACGCTCGACCTTTGCGGAGTGGCTTATCTAAAAGAGCATACAAATTTACCTGTAATTTTAGATCCTAGTCATGCTATGGGACTAGCTTACGGAGTTCCAGATTTGGCAAGAGCTTGCGTTGCAATGGGTGTAGATGGATTATTAGTCGAAACCCATCCCAATCCGTCTGTTGCAAAGTCAGATGCTGCACAACAGTTAAATTATCAGGTATTTAGAGATATGATGAAAACACTTAATCCAATAGCAACTGCCGTTGGCAGGAAGATGGTATGATTGAACTAGTTAAATACAACATTAAATTCCTTCTTCAAGCGAAGGCCTATCATGGCCGAGAGTTAAGCAGCGGTTTGCTTTCCAGATTGAATGCACTTTTAGCTTCAGTGAATGAATCAATAGATATTTCTGTTATAGAATCTCTTTCTGACCATGGTATTTCAGCTGGCTTGTTTTTTCATAAACGACTAGAGGAAATTTCAATGAAAGCGGGCAACATCAAAATGATCATTTTTGATGTTGACGGTGTGATGACTGATGCAGGAATGTACTACACCGAAAGTGGCGATGAAATGAAGCGTTTCCATGCCAGAGACGGAATTGGTATTAAACGCTTGCATGAGAAAGAATTCCTTACAGGTGTGATCAGTCATGGAATCAATACAAAGCTCATCAGTAAGAGGTGTGAACTTTTAGGAATTAAGCATGTGTATGCAGGTTCAGAGAATAAGTTAACAGTTCTTAACTCGTGGATTAAAGATTTACAAATAGATATTTCGCAAGTTGCATTTATTGGTGATGACATAAATGATCTTCCATTAATTGAAAAGGTTGGTTTTTCTGCCTGTCCGGCGGATGCAAATATTGAAGTAAGATCAAAAGTGGATATGATTCTTGAAAAATCTGGTGGTCAAGGAGCAATCAGAGAGTGGGTTGATCGTTGTTTTGTAATCATTTAGAAGAAGGCATTTTTAGTATATGAAAATTGAGAATGATTTAATTTTAAGGGCGGCAAGAGGAGAAAAGGTAGAACGCACTCCTGTATGGATGATGCGTCAGGCGGGTAGGATTTTACCTGAGTATAGAGAAATTCGAGGCCGTTTAAGTGGGTTTATTGAATTAGTTGAAACTCCCGAATTGGCAGCTGAAGTTACGCTTCAACCAGTTGATCTGTTGGGCGTTGACGCCGCTATTATCTTCTCAGATATTTTGGTTATTCCACAAGCGATGGGCTGTCCTTACAAAATGATTGAGCAAAAAGGACCCTGGTTTGAACAAACCATTCGCAGCTCTTCTGACTTAAACAAGCTTCATATAGCCGATCCTGCAGCGGATTTGTCATTTGTATTGGATGCAATAAGAATCACTAAAAAAGAACTGAATGGTAGAGTGCCTTTAATTGGTTTTGCTGGAGCGCCATGGACTATCATGGCTTACATGACTGAAGGTTCGGGTTCTAAAACATTCTCAGTTGCAAGAAAATTACTTTATACTGATGAGGTATTCACCCATAAGTTGCTTCAAATGATAACAGAAAGCACAGTAGCTTATTTGAAAGCGCAAATAGAAGCTGGTGCAGATATGGTTCAAATCTTTGATTCATGGGCTGGGATATTATCTCCCGAACAATATGAAAAGTACTCACTGCCTTATATTAGACAAATCTGCGAAGCCATAACAGAAGTTCCGGTTACAGTTTTTGCAAAAGGAGCTTTCTTCGCTCGAAAACAGCTTTCAACACTTCCATGCAGAACCATTGGCCTTGATTGGAATATGGACATCAAAGAATCACGTGAACTAATTGGTGATGAAAAAACTTTGCAAGGAAACCTTGATCCTTGTCTGCTATATGCAGATCACGAAACTATTAGAAAAGCTACAATAGAAATGTTAAAATCTTTCGGGCCTTTGAAGCATATTGCCAACTTAGGTCATGGCGTTTACCCGGATACAGACCCCGAATCAGTTAAAGTATTTATAGATACGGTGAAAACCTATCAACACTAGGAGCAGTAAATTATTGTATTTTTCAGACTCGCTATGCACCCATCCGACAGTTTAGTTATCATACCTACCTATAATGAGCTTGAGAATATTGAGCGCATGGTACATAAGGTCATGGGTTTAGAAAAGAAATTTCATGTCCTTATCATTGATGACGGCTCTCCTGATGGCACAGGTAGCATTGTAAAAAGTCTAATTCCAAAATATGAAGGTAGATTATTCCTTGAAGAGAGAAAGGGTAAATTAGGCTTAGGAACAGCTTACATACACGGTTTTAAATGGGCTCTATCCAAAAGTTACGAGTATGTATTTGAAATGGATTGTGATTTTTCTCATAATCCGGATGATTTGGCTCGATTGTATGAGGCTTGTGCAAATCAAAACTCAGATGTTGCTATTGGTTCTCGCTACATCAATGGAGTGAATGTTGTTAACTGGCCAATGAAACGAGTGCTGATGTCCTATTATGCATCAGCTTATGTTAGATTGATAACTGGAATGTCAATACGAGATACAACAGCTGGTTTTAAATGCTACAAAAGGAAAGTGCTTGAAACTATTGAACTTGAGAAGATAAAGTTCATGGGGTATGCATTTCAGATTGAAATGAAATTTAAAGCTTGGAAGAGTGGCTTTATAATAAAGGAAGTGCCTATCATTTTTCATGATAGAACAGAGGGTCAATCGAAAATGTCGGGTAAAATTTTCAGGGAAGCAATTATCGGTGTAATTGAGATGAAGGTTAAGAGTTGGTTTACAAAGTTTCCACATCTCAACAGCTGATATAGACCGATAATAGGTAGTTCTTAACAAGAATTATCGAACTAAAGAATGGTATTTTTAAAAAGAGTGACATAAAACCTTCCTGAAGGGTTTGATTTTGCTTACTTTTGGCAAATTTTTAAAGTGTCATGTCTTCGCCTGCAAAATATATTTTCGTAACCGGGGGCGTCGCCTCTTCTCTTGGTAAAGGTATTATTTCGGCATCTCTGGCTAAATTATTACAGGCTAGAGGTTATTCTGTAACCATTCAGAAGTTCGATCCCTATATTAATGTAGATCCAGGAACTCTTAACCCTTATGAGCATGGTGAATGCTATGTTACAGAAGATGGAGCCGAAACAGATCTTGATCTCGGTCACTATGAAAGGTTCTTGAATATACCAACCTCTCAGGCCAATAATGTTACAACGGGAGCCATTTATCAAACAGTAATCAATAAGGAGCGTAGAGGGGATTACCTAGGTAAAACTGTTCAGATTATCCCACATATTACTGATGAAATCAAAAGGAGAATGAAGCTCCTTGGTGATAGTGGTAGGTACGAATTTGTTATAACTGAAATTGGAGGTACAGTTGGTGATATTGAATCATTGCCATACATAGAAGCTATTCGACAATTAAGGTTAGAACTCGGCTCTATTGATTGTCTTGTTATCCACCTTACTCTAATACCTTATCTTGCTGCTGCTGGTGAACTAAAAACTAAACCGACTCAACACTCTGTAAAGATGTTTCTTGAGCAAGGTGTTCAGCCAGATATTCTGGTTTGCAGAACAGAGCATGAATTAGGAAAGGATCTGAAAAAGAAAATCGGATTGTTTTGTAATGTTAATGAAGAATCAGTGATTGAGTCGAGAGATGCTTCATCTATATATGATGTGCCTCTTCTAATGGAAAAGGAGAAGCTCGATCAGGTTGTTCTTAAGAAATTGGGAATGCCTTTTAATAATGAACCTGACTTAGATTCTTGGAATCGTTTTTTAAAAGGATTGAAATCACCTTCTCACTCAGTTGTGATTGGTATAGTTGGGAAGTATATTGAACTAAAAGATGCCTACAAATCAATTGCTGAATCGTTCATCCATGCAGGAGTAGCAAACGATTGTTCAGTTCAGGTAAGATGGATACATTCTGAGGTAATTGAAGAAAATACAATTGAATCAAGTTTTGAAGGATTAAGTGGGATTTTAGTTGCGCCAGGATTTGGAGAAAGAGGAATTGAAGGTAAAATACTTGCCATCAAATATGCCCGTGAGAATAATATCCCATTTTTAGGGATTTGTCTCGGAATGCAATGTGCAGTAATTGAATTTGCAAGAAATGTTCTTGGATTACAAGATGCTCATTCCACTGAGATGAATTCCACAACGAAAGCTCCCGTTATTCATCTTCAAGAAAGTCAAAAGAAAATCACAAATAAAGGAGGAACCATGCGCCTCGGGGCCTATCCTTGTGAGGTGGCAGATAATACCCTTGCGAGAAAAGTATATGGCAGAAAGTCTATCTCTGAAAGACATAGGCATAGGTATGAGTTCAATAATTCGTTTCTTCATCAATTCAAAGAAAAAGGAATGTTTCCTTCAGGAATTAATCCAGATAATGGTTTGGTTGAAATTGTTGAAATCCCGGACCGTCATTGGTTCATTGGGGTTCAGTTTCACCCTGAGTACAAAAGCACTGTAGATCACCCTCATCCGCTATTTGTTGGTTTTGTTGGTGCTGCACTAAACTACAATGAAATCCATGCTTTAAATTCTACAAGACAATCGGTAGAATAAAATTCAATTTTTGCCAATAAAAAAAGGGATTCTGATGTCAGAATCCCTTTTTTTATTGAGGTCTTTTACTATGATGCTTCAGAAGCGACTTTTGGGGAAGCTGACATAATTTCATCGTTTGCAAAGTCGGCAAATTGACTGAAGTTTTTAATAAACCTTTCAGCTAACTCAGAAGCTTTTTGATCGAAGGCTTCTGAATTAGACCAAGCTTGACGCGGATTAAGTAGTTCGCTAGGTACACCATTACATGATGTAGGTGATTTTAGGGAGAAAAATCGAGTTACATTAAACTCTGCATTCTCGAAGTCCCCATTTAGAGCAGCACTAATAAGAGCTCTTGTGTACCCTAACTTTATTCTTGAACCAATGCCATAAGGCCCGCCGCACCAACCTGTATTCACTAACCAAACATTGACATCATTTTCTTTGAGTTTTTTTCCAAGAAGCTCTGCATATCTAGTAGGGTGTAGAGGAAGAAAGGCTTTGCCAAAACAAGCTGAAAACGTTGCCTGAGGCTCAGTAACACCGACTTCAGTTCCTGCAACTTTAGCAGTGTATCCAGAAATGAAATGATACATCGCTTGAGCTGGGGTAAGTTTTGAAATTGGAGGGATTACTCCAAAGGCATCAGCTGTTAGAAAAAATATGTTTTTGGGGGCATCACCTGATGAAGGCTGCATGATATTATCAATGAGCTCAATTGGATAGGCAACTCTTGTATTCTCAGTCTTCTCAGTATTAGAATAATCAACAGTTCTAGTGCCCGGGTAAAAATGAATGTTTTCAAGTAGCGCTCCATGCCTAATTGCATGAAAAATTTGTGGCTCCTTCTCAGCTGAGAGGTCTATACACTTGGCATAACAACCACCCTCGAAATTAAAAACTGAATCATTTGACCAACCGTGCTCATCATCACCTATAAGTCTTCTGTCAGGGTCGGCAGATAAAGTTGTTTTTCCTGTTCCACTTAATCCAAAGAAGATAGCTGTATCACCCTTTTTACCAACATTAGCAGAGCAGTGCATTGATAAAACACCCTTATCATGAGGTAGGATATAATTTAGAACTGAGAAAATACCTTTTTTGATCTCACCCGTGTAACCGGAACCACCAATAAGAATAATCTTTTTAGTGAAATTTATAATCGTAAAATTGTGCTGGCGAGTACCATCAATTTCAGCGTCAGCCTTGAACCCAGGAGCATTTATAATGTGCCATTCAGGTACAAAGTTTTCTATCTCGTCAGCCGAAGGCCTTAAAAAAAGATTATTGGCAAATAGATTAGACCAAGGCAGTTCGGTAACGACCCTGATATTCATTCTATATTCAGGATTGGCACAAGCAAAACTATCTCTCACATAAACTTCAGCCCCACCAAAATAGGCACATACCCTGTTGTATAATCTGTCGAATTTGTCTTCTTCAAACTTATGATTGATATCACCCCACCAAACAGAATCTTTGGTGCTTTCATCATACACAACATACTTGTCTTTAGGAGACCGACCTGTAAATTCACCAGTGTCAATAGCGAGAGCTCCGGTATCTGATAAGGCTCCATCTCCATTTAAAATTGTTTCTTCTATTAATTCGGCAGGACTTAAATTCCAGTGCGCAATGGCAACATGCCCAAGTCCAATAGACGCTAAAGAAGCATTTCTGCCTTTATTGCCGGTTTCTTGCATAAAAATGATTGATTTAAGAAAATTTGCATTTTGGGATTACAAAATTACAATAATTCCCTAAAGCAAAGCCTAGATTGTACTTATTTAGGCTCTTTCTTAACAAGGTTGAAAACTATTTCCTTCTCCTTTTGCATTCTGAATCAAGATTCATGTGAACCCATTCAGTTTTAGAAGTGATTTCTCTGCATTTACTAACAAATGCTCTCGCCTTTTCTTTGTTCAGGTTGTTAAACATGATGCAATAGTCTACTTCACCTTCTCTTCCCCACGGAACTCTTTCTACACTAATATAATCAGAGTTTTCAGTTTCAAACCCTTTCACATACGCTTCAAATTCCCTAGCCACAGTGAAATCTACTCCAGAACCTATACTGAAAAATGATACTATGACACTGTACAGACTATCATTTTTGGCTTGAGAACTCATGTCTACTGATTTTACTTCAGCAATCTCGATCTTTTTTACTTCCATTTTTTCTTTTGTGGGTTTTTGAATACCCGCATCTTCAGTTTTCTGTATTTCAAGCACTTCCGTTTCTGTAATATTTTTTTTGCTTTTACAAGAAGGGCTCCAAACTAAGGAGTAAAGAATAATTACTGTAATTGATAAAAATTTCATTTTGATTGTATTAGCGATTTAGTGAATTAGGAACTGTATTTATTTTTAGCATATCGAATAAATGCATCTGCATTTAGCGGCTCTCCTGATATTTGAATGCAAAGTTCATTTGAATCAAAAAGTCTGCCCTTTGAATAAATATGGTCATCAAGCCAATTTATAATTTTTCTAAACCCGGCTTGATCCATTTGTTTGAATGCCCCCGGAACATCTCTTTGGATTACTTCTGAAAATTGCGCGGCATAGAGACTCCCAAGCGTGTAGGTTGGGAAGTACCCAAAACTACCATGTGCCCAATGCACATCTTGTAAAACTCCAGATCTATCATTGGGTACAATTAAGCCAAGATGAGACTTGTAAAGATTATTCCATTCTTCTTTAAGGTTTTTGGCTTCTAAAGTCCCATTTATCAAACCTTGTTCTAGCTTATACCTAATGTATACATGAGTATGATAAGTAAGTTCATCTGCAGAGGTTCTTATTAGATTGGGCTTAATTACATTGATTGATGAATAGAAAGTATCAGCGCTAATGCTCGATAAGTTTTCTGGGAAGTAGGATTGGAAACTTGAAAAATGTTTTGAAATAAACTCCTTACTTCTTCCAATGTGATTTTCCCAAAACCTTGACTGGGATTCATGAATACTCAAGGAACACGATTCTGATTCAGGCGCCCCTGCTTCATATTTCATCAGGCTTTGCTCATATAAAGCATGACCCATTTCATGTAAAGAGCTCCAGAACATTTCACCTAGATTGTTCTCATCAATTCTGGTTGTTATCCTAATATCACCGTTACTAATAGCTATAGTAAATGGATGTTCTGAGATGTCCTGCCTCCCAGCAGAAAAGTCGAATCCGAAGAATTTAAGATACTCCATTCCCAATTTCCATTGAGAAGATTTGGGATAAAACTGCCTTAATATTGAATCATCATCTTCTTTCAAGTCAATAGATGAAATGATGTCAGATAAGTCCTTGGTTAATTTACTGAAAACGGGATCCAACTGCGCAGAGGTCATCCCTGGTTCATATTCATGCAAAAGCGCATCGTATAAATTGCCTGAATGCTTGTAAAGCGTCGCTTCTTCTTGCTTAAGTTCTATTAGCATACTCAAGTTTGGCAATAAAACTGAGAATGAATTTTCTTCTCTTGCTTTCAACCAAGAAGTAAAAGTATTAGAAGTATGCGCACTTACTTTTCGTACAAATTCGTTTGATAATTTCTTTGTTCTATCTAAAATTTGTTTGGTCTTTTGAATAGATCTTTTTTGCTTATCAGACAAAGATTCATCCTCTTGAAGTCTCATAAGCAAGTCGAAAAATCTTGGATCTGTTTGCTTTTCATGAATTAATCCTGAAAGTAAACTGAGTTGATTAGCCCGACTTGTCGAAGCCTTTAACGGCATATTGACTTCCTGATCCCAATGCAGAGTTGAACTAATAGAAACAAGATTTGCTATCTCTTTTAGGTGGTCATAATACTTCAAAAGGTCTTTATTCATCCTTTCATCTTTAAAACTAATAGCCTTAATGCGAGAAGAGCCCAACCAACTATCAGTAGAATTCCGCCAAGCGGTGTAATCGGACCCAATACTTTTAACCAAGGCATCCCAAGTAGCTCGCGAAAACTTAATAAATAAATGGAGATTGAAAATATTAAACTTCCATAGAAAATAAGTTTGAAGGCAAATTCAAATTTAACCTTTTTTGAGATTCCAATTAGCTGATAACTTGATATGATTAAAATAGCATGAAATAATTGAATTTGGGCAGCTGTAGTAATTGCGCTTACCTTTATTTCGTCAAGGATTTTAGGTAAAGCATGACTTGCTAAGGCAAGGAAAATTACTGAAAGCATTGCGCTAAATGCTGCCTGGATTAAAACACTTAAATATTTTTTTCTCTGATCTAAATTCATTTCACAGTCGCAATTACTGAAATTTCTATTCTTACTCCTTTAGGAAGGCCAGCTACTTGAACCGTTTCTCTTGCAGGAAAGTTTGAATTGAACCATTTCGCATATTCCTCATTTACCACTGGAAAATAGTTCATATCAGTTAAAAATATGCTAGTCTTGATTATCGACGATAAATCTTGACCGGCTGCTAATAAGACTGCTTCAATATTTTTCATGATCTGATTTGTTTCTGAACTTACAGAATCATTAATTATTTGTCCAGAAGAAGGATCAATTGCTATTTGGCCACTCAAAAAAATCAAATTTCCGCTTTTTACAGCTTGGCTGTAAGGACCGATTGGTTTCGGTGCATTTGGTGTGTCAATTATTTCAGTCATATTAGATAATTTTTGGATTCAAACAGTTTTTATTTTTGCCGATTACGTAAGTGATGCAATTCTACGGAATCATTTCATTAAAGACCTAATTTATTGATATCATTGCAAAATGCTAATTAGCGCACTTCCCCCAGCTTTATATGATATTGGAATAATATTCGGACTAGCGATTATAGTCCTTTTGGTTTGTAATTATTTTAAGATACCAACAGTTATTGGATTTCTTTTAACGGGCGTCGTTGCAGGACCAGATGTATTGAACCTCGTAAGAGCAGAATCAGATATAAGTTTATTTGCTGAGATAGGTATCATTCTGCTGCTTTTTAGCATTGGAATTGAGTTTTCTCTAAAAGATCTGCTGCGAATGAGAAGGCAGGTCTTTTTAGGTGGCGCACTTCAATTATTCGGTACTGTAATTGTGGTTACTATTGCAGCGATAATGTTTGACCTTCTATTTAAAGAAGCGATTTTTATTGGTTTTCTTTTTTCTCTTAGCTCCACAGCTATTGTATTGAAAATTTTACAAGAAAAGGGTCGCTTACAAAGTCCACAGGGAAGAAGTACAATGGCTATATTGATTTTTCAAGATATTGCTGTGGTTCCCTTGATGTTATTAACTCCTTATTTAAGCAAAGAAGCTGAAGGACTTGATTTTTCTTTTGTTCTAACTATCATAAAAGGTATCCTCACAGTGATTGCGGTAATTGTTATTTCTAGAACCGTTATGCCACGTTTGCTATTTCTAGTGGCAAGAGGTAAATCTAATGAGCTATTTCTTTTGACAATACTGATGGTTTGTTTATCGGTTGCTTGGTTAACTTCCGCACTTGGACTTTCGCTTTCTCTTGGTGCATTCTTAGCTGGGTTAATAATTTCTGAATCAGAATATAGTCATGAAGCTTTCGGAACTATTTTGCCTTTCAGGGACGTATTTACAAGCTTTTTCTTCATTTCGATTGGCTTACTTGTCAACATGGATTATTTCCTTTCTCATGTTGCCTTGATTGCAGGAGTTGCTATACTAATTATGATAGTTAAAACTCTTGTAGCAGGAGGAGCTATTTTTTACACTGGGAATAATGCCCGTGTGGCACTGATAGCTGGATTGTTCGTTTGTCAAGTAGGGGAGTTCTCTTTTATTCTAGCAGAAACTGGAAGAGAAATGAAAGTTATTAATGAGCAAAATTATCAGTTGTTTCTTGCTGTATCCCTTGCATCCATGGCCGCAACTCCAATTTTACTGAACCGTGCTGATCAACTTACATCTTGGATTTCCGGGGTTTTGCTAAGCGATACGATAAAGAAAAGATTCCCAAGGCTTATTAAAACAACTATATCTCAACCTAAGTTTGATCAAAGTTGGAATGATCACGTTGTAATTATTGGATTCACTGATACTGGAAAGAATATATCTCGTGTTATTCGTATGGCAAAGATTCCATTCCTTGCAATAGACATGGATCCAGAAGTTGTACTAGCAGCTTCAAATAATAAAAAAACTCCAGTTGTTTATGGCAATGCTTCAAAGGCATCAGTTCTAAAACATGCTAACATTGATAAAGCAAGGGCAGTAGTAATCACAATTAAGAATGTTGGTGAAATAAAAGCTATTCTTTCTGAATTGAGGAAATTAGCCCCGTCTTGTTATGTGCTAACAACTAGTAGGTCTTTAGCCGATATGTCTTCAATTCTTGAGAGCGGCGCAAATGAAGTAATCAGCGAGCAGTTTGAAAGTTCAGTTGAAATAGTAACTAGACTTCTAAGTCGATATTTTGTTCCTAGAAATGAAATTGACGATTTTGTAGTACGACTTAGAGGTTTGAATTATGAAATGGTTAGAACCATTCGTTATGAGCATCAGGGTTTGCAGGATTATCGTTTGGAAATTTCAGACACTGAAATTTTGACATTCAAAGTACTCGAAACGTCGCCATTTGCAGGAAAGCGACTCATGGATTTGCAACTGAGAAATGACTGGGGTGTTTCTGTCCTTGCAATAAAGCGAGGAGTTTCAATAACTGCAAACCCATCGGGTAATGAGTTAATACAACCATCAGATATTCTAGTTGTATTTGGAAATCATAGCGATGTTGATCGAATTTCTAGAGCTTAATTACCTTTTCTTAGGTTGATTAAGTTTCGCCTTTGCCATTTCTTCAAGCTTTTGTTGGAAAGTTGATTTAGTAGCGCTTTTAGGTTGCTTCTTCTTTTGCTGAATTTTCGCGTGAATTTTATCATCATCAACAAGTTTTCTGAAAGCAAACTGTTGCCCGAAAGTGATAATATTTGCAAGGAAATAGTAGTAATTCAATCCTGCAGCATAGCTATTTAATACAAATAAGAATATCACAGGCATGAAATACATCATATACTTTAAACCTGGCATCATTTGAGTATTTCCAGCTGAAAGCTGATTATTCATTCTTGTATACAAAATGGTAGAAATGGTCATCAAAAGTGCGAAAAGACTTACGTGATCTCCATAGAATGGGATGGTGAATGGTAGATTTACAATTGAGTCATAGGTAGAAAGGTCATCGGCCCATAAAAAACCTTCCTGTCTTAATTCAATAGATGCAGGAAAGAAACTGAATAGTGCAAATAATACGGGGATCTGAAAAAGCATTGGAAGACAACCACCCAAAGGGTTAACACCCGCTTCTTTATACAATCCCATGGTTGCTTGTTGCTTTTGCATCGCATCACCATTTTCAAATTTCTTGTTTATCTCATCAATCTCAGGTTTCAAAACCCTCATTTTTGCTTGTGATAAATAAGAACGGTACTGAAATATCAAAAGAATCAATTTGATATAAATGGTTAGTAGTAAAATCACAATACCGTAGCCGAGATTAAATTGCCCAAGGAAATTGAAAGCTGGAATAACAATAATTTTATTTACGTAACCGAAGATTCCCCAGCCTAGTGGAATAAGCTCTTCAAGACTATGGCCTTGATCCTTTAAGATGTTGTATTTTGTAGGTCCTGCATACAGATCGAATGTTAATCTATTGTTAGTGACAGGAGAGAAAGGGATTTTAAAGTCGGCCGTAAAGCCTTTAGTGATTGAATCATTGCTAGCAGGTATGGTTGATGAAAGTCGGGCTCCAGGCAGAATCTCTTGCTTTGAAATTAGCACGGCTGCGAAAAACTGTTCTTTGAAAGCAATCCACTCTAAAGGATCCTCTATAGTTTCATTTGCAGCTTCAAAAGGGGCTATTTTATCTACATCATCTTCCTTGGAATTCCTGTAGTAAACAGTAGTATTATTTCTTTCATTATCGAGGTTTTTTTCTTGCCTTCTGCCCAAAGCAGACCAATTAACTTCCAGTTCTTTTATTGATTGGTTGATTTTTGATGAAACTCTAGAGAAATCAGCGACAAAACCAATTTTATATGAATTTGCCCTGAACGTGTAAATGAAATCGATCCATTCATTTTCAGTTATATTAGATCTTAATACAATTTGAGTGGAGTCTTTCGTAAAGTCGGGACTTGAAATTGATTCAAAGTATAAATCGGATGTTGAAATGATGCCATTTCCATAGGGGATGGCAAAACTTAGCTTACTGGAATCAGCCTCAAACATCTTCAGTTCAGTTCCATCCCACGATTTGAAGTCATTTACAGAAATTTGACTTAATTGACCTCCTTTACTTTGGAAGTTAAAGCTTAAAAGCTTGTTGACATATTTAAAGGTAGTGTCAGATCCTTTGGCAGCAAGATAAAAGTCGCCGTACTGTGAAGATAGTTGTTGATTAGCAATCGAATCGGGCAATTCCTGTTGATTGTTGATTATGGGATTGGCTTTTTTATTTTGATCTAACTGAATTTGAGCTAGGCTGTCTTTTATCGCTTGTTCTGTTTCTGCAATTTGTAACGCATCTCTATCGGGTTGATTTACTATCGTAAATAGTATCATAATAGCTCCAATGAGCAACAAGCCGATAATTGAATTTCTATCCATTCTATATTTTTTGCGGCGCAAAGATATGTTTAATAATTTCTTTGATGGAATCAATCAGATAGAGAGTTCAAAAACAAGGGCTGTTATTATCTATATGTAAGACTTTTTTATAATTTGATATGAAATTAAAGTGACTGAAATTCAAAATAGTTATAAAATAAGGGATTGAAGAGGAAATCTTTTTTGCAGAAAGATTTTTTTGTGAGCAAGAAAACGATATTTTTGCTCGAACTACATTTATCTTAAAGTCAATAGCCAACTCAATACACACAAAAATTATGAAACAGTACTTACGAATTCAGCTTCTAATGGCGATAAGCCTTTTGCTGATTCCTTTGTCTGGCTTTTCACAGAAGTCAAGTCAGCAAAGTGAGAACCCAGCTCCTTTTCCAAGATTAATTTCGTCTGGAAATCCAGAAGCTGATAAGATCAATTATGAAAAGGCCGTGCAAGCGTGGAAGGATCAAGAACGTCAAAGAATTGAGCGGATTCAAAATCAACCAGGTAGTACTGACCTATCAAACAAAGTGGTTCAGAAGGAAAAAAGTGGTGTAACAACTCCCGCATCTCAATCCTCATTTAACAAGAATGTGAGAGAGATAACCATTGTTGACTTACCAGGATACCCTAAATACTTAGTTACTGGTGATCCGGTGCAAGATGAGAAACTCTATCAATTAGCAAAAGCTAAATGGATGGATGAGAATCCTGTTCTGTATAAAAAGTACATACAAGATCATTCAGGCGATTCAGGCAAAAAGTCTGAGAGGAGAAAATCTGAATCCTCTAATTAATAATTGGAGGTATACATATATATATGTCTAAAGAAAACTCGAACATGAAAAATATTTACAGAAATTTAATCGCGCTCACGATTCTGATCCTAAGCAGTTTTTCGCTTCAGGCTCAATGTCCATACAATAATCAATTATGGGTTACCATTGGTGCTCCGACGACTATTGGTGCTAGTGTAGGAGAACAATGCGTTTTTCCAGGTGAGTTTATTCGTATTTCAGGAATGCAAGCTGGAAGTACTTATAGAATCTCAACATGTAATACTACAGATGTAGCTGACACCCGCGTAACAGTTTATGCTCAGGGTGGAGCAGGAGGAGCTCTTACTTTTAATGATGACTTTTGTGGTCTTCTTTCTAGAGTAGATTTTACTCCAACGGCAAATGGAGGTTACGATATTTTAGTTGACCAAACAGGGCCGGGCAATACTTGTGAAAGTATTGATGAGTGTGTTGATTTATCAATTACCTTAATTGGAACATCAGGATCAACTGACTATTGTATTCCTACTTATTCTATAGGAACGGCAAATGGCGACTTTATTAACGGTGTTAGTTTAGGAACTATTAACAATCAGAATTCAGGTTCAGTTGGTGGACCATCATATAATGACTTCACAAATTTGAATACAAATTTGAGTAGCTCAAGCTCTTATACATTATCAGTTAGAAACAATCCTGACTTTACGGAAATAGTTTCTGCGTGGATTGACTACAATCAGGATTTTCAATTTTCTGATGATGAACGTTTAGGTCAAGTTTCAATTTCAGCCAACCAAACGGGGCTTATTGATTTTACAACACCTGCAAACGTATTGCCTGGTGCAACTCGAATGAGAGTAAGAATGGTTTTCTCTGTTCCTGTTTCAGGTGGCTTAGTTTCATCATGTGCGGCATCTAGTTTAGGTGAGACTGAAGATTATTCAGTTACATTTTCTACAGGAAACCCTCCAATAGGTCCAGGAGCAACTTCTTTTAGCACATTATGTGGTCAAGGTTTACAAATTCAAGATAATGCCTGCCCTAATTACACACTTTCAACAGTTGATGTTGGTGGTTTGGGAAGCTTGGGTACAACACATGTTTTGAGTTCGGCAGAAATTATTATTTCACATGAAATGGCTGCTGACCTTGATTTATATCTTGAAGGTCCAGATGGTAGTGTAGTAGAACTTTCTACAGATAATGGAGGAGCAGGAGCTAATTATGGTATTTATAACATTGGCGATTGTTCCCAAACGGCATTATTTACAATGTCTGCCGTTACTCCTATAGCTGGAAGTATTGCACCTTTTGTAGGGAGCTACTTACCTGAAGGAGACTTGAATGATTTTAACCAAGGCACGAATCCAAATGGACTTTGGAGATTAAGAGCTTGTGATGATTTTGCAGGAGATATAGGAACTATTCAATTTTTCAAATTGAATTTCTCATTGAATGCTACTGAGCCACCAGCTTGTGCTGAAAATTTCAGTGTAGTAGAAGGTGCTGCTAACGTGGCTCTAGACCAGCAATTAAGTTGGTCTGCAGGTGCTGGTAATCCAACTTCGTACGATGTATTTTTTGGAACAGACGAGAATAATCTTGCTCTAGTATCAAACGATCAATCTGGAACGAGTTATGATCCAGGTCCATTGGCTGCATCAACAACATATTATTACCAAATTGTACCATCAAACAATGCAGGCGATGCTGTTGGTTGTGCGGTTATTTCATTCGCAACAGTTGCTGATGGAACTCCATCTATTATAATGAGCAACGGACAGGTTACCACTTGTTCTGGAAATTTTTATGATGCAGGAGGACCAAATGATAATTATGCAGATAACGAATTCTTTCTTTTGACTGTTTTTCCTGAAACTGCTAATAGCGCAATTCAGGTTGATTTTAGTTCATTCATTATTGAGGATGGTGGGTTTGACCTTTTTGCAATTGTTGACGGAGAAGATGATCTTGCTGAAGTAATTTATTTTAGTCTTGGTAATCCAGATGCTCCAACAACTTATACAGCTACAAATCCTGCTGGAGCATTAACATTTCTATTTCAATCTGATGGTCAAGGAAACTTTGCCGGTTGGGAAGCTTCAATTACTTGTGTTCCATTTGGATCAGTTCCTGAATG
>JBBEBC010000037.1:0-38673 GCA_040882555.1 Bacteroidia bacterium | reverse complement strand
CGACGGAAACTATTTTTTACACGTAAGTAATTATTACAACTATTTTCACGAGCGCCGCAGAAGGATTAGCATTGCTGGACTTCATAGCTTTATTCGTCATCAGATTGCTGGAGAAATGGATATAGAAACTTCACTTTGTCACGTAGTAGATGCTCATTATTTTAGGGGGAGAATGAGTGCATATGAAGCTTCTCAGAGAGGAAATCAGCTTTACAACGATCGTCTTTTTGATGATGTTTTGATGTCTGAAGGAGTTGTTACACACTATTTACCTCTTAGAAACAAAGGCGGAAGAAAGGAAGAAAAGGGAATAGATGTTTGGTTAGCACTCGAAGCACTCGAATTAACCATGATGAAAAAATACGATGTACTTGTTTTGATTACATCAGACGGGGACTTCGTGCCACTAATAAGGAAAATTAATACCCTTGGAACCCGTGTAATGGTATTAAGCTGGGATTTTGCTTATACAGATGATACAAATCGAGAAATCGTTACAAGAACTTCTTCAGACCTGCTTAAAGAAGTAAGCTACCCTGTTGCAATGCATGAAATAATTGATGATAAGGTGAAGGGTGCTGATGAATTAATAGCAGCACTATTTGTTAATCAGGAAAGTGCACCTAAGACTTACAAAAACATAATTGATAATGGGGATGTGAAGATTTCTAAGTCTTTAAATATGAAATCGGGTTATGGCTTTGTGGCATTTCCACCGAATAATTTATTTTTCCATTATCTGGATGTAGTTGAAGGCGACTTCAATGAAATCAAAGATGGTGATACCGTTGAATTTACTATTGAAGTAAATGATAAAGGCAATGAGGTTGCCAAGAATGTGAGAAAAGTAAGTGATGAGCTTTACGTAGAGCCAGAAGTAGATGAAAATGATCCAAATCGCTGGAGTTCAGTCGATTTAGATGATATGGATCTTTGATGCACAGATGCACAAACGTAAACCTGGATTTACTTAAGTAAATTCAGGTTTACGTTTTTAAGAGAAACTGCCTTTTCTCCTTCAATATACTCTTCATGGATAAGTGATTTCCCGTCTCCTTTGAGTACTTCATCTAATCCCAAAATAGAACCATAAGGTACATTTGCATTCCTGAAAAGCTTTTGTAATTCAACTCTCGAATACTTCAATATAGCAGGCTGTAACTCTAGTTTAAGTGCTTCGCGGTTCTTAACTCTGGATGTATTATCCATGTAGCTGGCAGAATTTGATAATGCATCTAGCTTGAGCGCACTCAATAAGGCATGAAACTGTTTGTCATTACCTACAGCTAAAACAATCTCTTTTCCATCTGAGGTTAAAAAGCACTCACCATAAGGTGCAATATTAGGGTGTAAAGTGCCCATTCTACCTGATAAATGGTTTTGCATCAAATAATTACTCGCCTGATTCATCAAAGCGCCAATTGCTGATTCTAGTAAGTTCACTTTCACAATTGAGCCATCATTCTCTTTCAATTTCCTAATTAATGCCATCAGAATTCCTTCCTTAAGTTGATGACCAGCTAAAACATCTATAAAAGCAACAGGCAATCGGGCAGGGGAGTTGGCTGTTCCACACATAGAAAGATATCCAGCTTCAGCCTGTAAAACAATATCATAGGCAGGTCGCGAATCCTCCTCCGAAAAAGCATCTAGTTGTGCAATAATCAATTTGGGATACTTCTTTCTCAGCTGTTCAGGCAATAGTTCCAACTTTTCAGCAGAGGCCATTCTGAAATTCATTATAACAACATCAGCATCTTCAAGCAGAGCATCAAGGTTTAAGCGATCAGAGGCATCTTTAATATTGAGGTATTTAATACTTTTTCCTGCATTAACAGATGCATAATATGCTGATATTTTGCCTGTTTCGCCTTTTAGCTTCCATGATCTGGTTACATCCCCTCCTTCAGGAGGCTCAACCTTTATAACTTCAGCACCACATTCGGCAAAGAACCGTCCAACCGAAGGTCCAGCTAATACAGAAGCAAGTTCTATAACCTTTAAGTCTTTGAAAAAATCGGTGTGAATAGAAGTCATTAGAATGGATATCCTATCCCTAAATTTAAATTAACTCTTCTAAATTGAAGTCGATTAATCGACCATCTATCGTTTTCTGCGTAAGAAGGTTCTCTCATAGGAAGAGCTGCATCCAATCGTATAATAAAGAAATCGAAGTTTAACCTCAATCCTAATCCTGCATCAATGGCTATTTCCTTGTAAAATCTGTTAAACTTGAATTCAGCAAGTGGTCGTGATTCATCCTTTTCCCTCAGCCATATATTTCCCGCATCAACAAAGACAGCTCCTTCAAAAAGTTTGTACAGCTTAGCTCTGTACTCGATATTCCATTCCAATTTGATATCACCAATTTGGTCGAATCTGACATCTCCCTCCGGCGAATAGCCGCCAGGCCCCAATGATCTAGCAATCCAAGCCCGCATGCCATTTGCTCCTCCAACGAAGAAGCTTTTTACGAAAGGCATTACTGAGCTATTATTGTAGGGAATACCCAATCCAACAATACTTCTCATGGCTAAAGATGATGTCTTGCCCATAAAACGAAAATACCTCAAGTCAGTATCAAACCTCACATACTGAGAGTAGGGCACACCGAAAACAACAAACTTATCATCTATAATTCCTGGATTTTGATACAAATTCCTACTCCCATTGAGTAATATCCCAGAACTTTCAAAATTGCCTTGAAAGAAAATAAAGTTTTTTGATTGCCCAACACGCTGTCCATTATAGATAAACGTGTATCTCATGCCTGAAATAAGTTGACTTTGAAACGAGTTCCTCAAAATGAAATTATTCGACTGGTCGAGCAATTGCTCAAAACTGGGACTCAGAATTACGCTTACATAATTTATTTCAGCAGGATTGAAAATATTGGTGATTCGTGTATTTGGTTTGGCAGTATAACCATAGGACGTATTAAAAATAGATCTTTGATAGTCAGGTCTTTGTTGAAAGTTATAAGAGACAATGATTTTTGTGCTTTGGGAAGATTTGCCCAAAAAACTCATCACTTTTGGAATTTTCGGCAGCTTAATAGAAGCCTCTGGTCCGAACATAATCGTATTAAAAGGAAGGAAACCCTGAATCGTTTGATTTTCATTAGAAACATCATTGACAATTTGCTGAACTTCCAGTGCGCCGTTTAATCTAACTTCGAAGAGTTCTAAGCCTCTCAATAAATTATTGTTTTGATAAATAACATCAGCAGAAACACCCAAGTTACCAGCTGTGTTCGTTCCCTGAGCTTGTAAGGTATAACCGTGTCTATCTTTGGGACTAACCTGAATTTCGCAGTCAAGTAAATCAGAAGAATCGGCATTAACAGGCTTGTATTGAACGTTTATAAATTTAAATGCCTTGTAATCTGAAATTCTTCTGTAGGTCTGCTCAGCATCCTGTTTACTGTATAAATTTCCTTTTTTAATATAAATGGATGGCTTTAAGGCTTTAGGTCTAAAGCTCAAATGGTCTTCACTGATGTAATGAATATTATCAAAAAACAGGGTGTCTGCTATTATTTCATTTTCCGACCTAATGCTATAATCTCCAGTTACATAAATCTCATTTATTCTGTATCTGATGTGTGGATAACAGATTGTGCTATCAACATAACCAGGTACGCGTTTTACCGGATTGCTGATTTTCAGCACCAAGTCTACTTCATGGTTGCCAACAGTTCTATCGGCAGTATAATTGACATAACTCTTTACAAATGAATAATATCCTTTGTTTTTTAGAAAATCTGTAATCCTATCTCGTTCAGAATCAAATTGATCTGTTATGTAGCGGGAATTTCTTTCAATTAAACTTTTACTGACGTCACTCCTTACAAGGGTTTCGATAGTAGGGTCTTCAATCTCATAAACTAGGTTTCTAATTCGGTAAGGTTCTCCCGCACTTACAATATAGCCAGCATTTATCATTTTGGGCTTATACTTCACAGCAAGCATGGTATCTTTCACACTAGCGTTAAAATATCCGTTGTTTTTAAGAAATAGCTCAATCTGATCAGTTGACCTTTCCATTAAAACTTCATCAAAAAGAACAGGAGGTTCGCCTACACTCAGGCGCCACTTAGCCAAGCTTATAGGCTCTTTATTCCTTGGTTTTTTACCCTCAGCCCGCCTTTTCTCATTTAACACTTCACGTTTTTGAACTCGTTTTTCATAGAGAGGCTCAAATTTTTCTTTGTTAACTGTTGAGTAAATCCACAAATGAAACCTCCAAAACCCGAAAATTTTACGATTTGGTTTTTGCCTTACATAAGCTGCGAGGTCAGAATCACTCAATTCAGTCTTGTTTTCTAGTATAATATTCCTGTTTAGCAAATGGCTGTTCTCAGGAATTTTACGTGTTGGTGAGCATGACCATAAAGCTGAAGCAACCAGCAAAAGCAGGAGCTTTTTATAATTTTGTCTTAAAAAAATTGAATTAAAAGGGCGGTAATGCATCCGTACTTTATGGTACCTTTGAGACTTCAAAAATAAGTGCTTTTAAATGCTGGGCAAAAACAGAATCAGCGAACTGCAATCTTTGCACCAAAAGAAGTTCAGAATTCAGAAAAACAGGTTCTTTGCCGAAGGCAGGAAAACAGTGAGTGAATTGCTCCAACAAGGCTATCCAATTTTGGAACTCTATGCTGGCGAAGACTTCATAAATAATCACAAGACTTTACTTGATAAATTACCTGTACAATCAATTGAAATAAGCGAACAGGAATTATTGAAAATCAGTGCTTTGAAAAACCCTGATGAAGCATTTGCTGTTTGTCAAATACCAAATAAAACTTTACCAGAATTGCATTCTGATGAGACCTATCTTTTTCTCGATTCCATAAGAGATCCAGGTAATTTAGGCAGTATTCTCAGGCTAGCCGATTGGTTTGGTGTCAAAGAAGTGATTGTTTCTGATGACTGTGTTGAGTGGACCAATCCCAAAGTAATTCAGGCAAGTATGGGCTCTTTCATGAGAAAACAGCCTTATGTTGCAGACTCAGATTTCTGGAGCCAACTGCCTCAAAACCTTCAGTTGATAGCTGCTGACCTTCAAGGTGAGAACCTTTATACTGATTTTAAAGGGTTTGCAGGGATGTTTATCATTAGTAATGAAGCCAATGGTTTGAGCGATTACCTCCTAGAGAAATTAAATAAAACAATCCACATTCCTTCACCAGAACCTTCAGCAGAATCTCTCAATGCTGCAATGGCAACGGGAGTCATCCTCGGAGAGCTAAACAGAAGAAAATTCTGGAATAGATAACAAGCAAAACACTAATTTTATAACGTGTATAAAGCATTAATCAGACCCCTTCTTTTTCTTCTAGAGCCTGAAAAAGCTCATAAAGTCACCATTTTTCTCCTCAAAAGTATTCTTTTCATTCCCGGTTTGGATAGAATTTTTCAATGGTATTCAAAAGGAAATAACAAGCATCTCAGATACGATAAAAAAGGGCTAAGATTTCCAAATAGAGTAGGCCTTGCAGCTGGTTTTGATAAGGATGCCGTTTCATATAAAGCCTTAAGGCACCTCGGTTTCGGCAGTATTGAAGTTGGCACCGTTACTCCTTTACCGCAAGATGGCAATCCGCAGCCTAGACTTTTTCGCCTTCCGGCGGATGAGGCCATGATTAATCGCATGGGATTCAACAATCTTGGTGTTAAAGCCATGAAAAAGAGACTTGAATCACGTCCTGATTCATTAATCGTAGGTGGAAATATTGGTAAAAATAAGCTCACTCCAAATGAGAATGCCATAGAAGATTACCTCATTTCCTTTAGGGAATTGGTTGATGTGGTTGATTACTTTGCAATAAATGTAAGTTCACCCAACACTCCAGGATTACGAGATCTGCAAGAAAAAGAACCTTTGCTTGCATTGATTAAAGCTGTGCAGGAAGAGGCTCGACATTTAGAAGCCGACCAGCCTATTCTATTGAAGATAGCTCCAGACTTAAGTAAGGAGCAGCTCGATGATATAATAGATATAGTTGCAACGTGTGAATTAGATGGTGTTATAGCAACGAATACAACTATTTCGAGAGAGTCTTTAACAACATCTGCAGTTTATTTAGAGCAAATAGGTGCTGGAGGTCTAAGTGGAAAACCTGTCAGAAATAGATCTACAGAGGTAATTTCTTATTTAAGAGAAAGCCTTGGTGATGACTCGCTTATCATAGGTGTTGGAGGAATTTTCTCAGCAGAAGATGCTTTAGAGAAAATAAAGGCTGGTGCGGATATCATTCAACTTTACACAGGTTTCATTTATGAAGGACCTACCTTACTTCGTCAAATTCACAATGAACTTCTTAGGGAAACTTTATGATACAAATTACTGAATGTCCCAGGGATGCCATGCAAGGTATTCATGAATTCATCCCTACTCAAACCAAAATAGAATATCTCAAATCGCTTATTGCATCTGGGTTTCCAATAATAGATGCTGGTAGCTTTGTTTCGCCTAAAGCAATTCCTCAAATGGCTGATTCTTCCCAAGTTTTTGAGGCTTTGGGAGAAGTTCCTAAAACAACCAAGCTGCTTGCAATAGTTGCCAATGCTCGCGGGGCTGAAGATGCAGCTGCTTTCGATAATATTACTTATTTAGGCTTTCCATTCTCAATTTCTGAAACTTTTCAAAAGCGCAATACAAATGCTTCAATAGAAGAATCCTTGGCTAGAGTTGAAGACATCTTAACTATAGCCTCAAAAAACTCAAAAACATTACTCGTTTACCTTTCAATGGCATTTGGAAACCCTTATGGTGATGAATGGTCGCCTGAATTGGTAACTAAATGGGCTCAAAAGTTAAGTTCATTGGGAATAAAAAATATAGCTCTTGCCGATACAACCGGTGTTTCTGATGTGGGGAGAATAACGTCTTTATTCTCAACCATTATCCCTGAATTAGGTGATTCTAGAATCATCGCTCACTTACATTCCACACCGCAAGATGTTTCAGCTAAGATCAAAGCAGCTTACAATGCCGGATGCAGAAACTTTGATTCAGCAATTAAAGGTTACGGCGGTTGCCCGATGGCATCAGACGATTTAACGGGCAATATGGATACTGAAACAATTCTTGATTGGGCAAAAAACCAAAATATTACCACTGGTATAAATGAAGAAGAATTCTCAAAAGCTCTTGTAAAAGCAGATCAAATCTTTAAACGTTATCACTAAAATCGGTACTTTTACATCATTAGTCTTATTTATATGAATTTCAGGATTGCCATTTTTACCCTCATTATTTGTTTTTCTAGCCTAGCGGGATTTTCTCAAGAAACACTCCCTACATATCATCAAGGTCAGATTTACGTGAGTTTAGATACTAGTTTTGAGAGACCTACATCCCTTAAACCAAATCAACAAGTACTTGATTTCTTTTCCGTCTTCTCAGATCAATTTCAAATTACAGATATCAGAGCCGGATTTTATCTATCCAAAGAAAATATTGCAAATACCTATAAGATTACATTTAATAATTCTTCCGAAACAGCCGAATTTATTAAGCTTATTGAAGAACTGGATCATGTAAACTATGCAGAACGAATTCCTATTTCCCGCTTTCATGAATTTCCAAATGATTTGGGACCTAATACCACCGGAAACAATGGTCAATATTATCTATACAAGATTCAAGCTCCTTCCGCTTGGGATATTTTAAATCAAGGAAATCCTAATATCGTAGTTGCGGTTATTGATGATGCTTGTCAGACAAATCACCCTGAAATATCTGGTTTTACTACCAATCCTTTCAACGTAGTTGATAATTCTAACAACGTTGAACCAACTAATATTAATTGGGATCACGGGACATTTATAGCAGGATTAATTACTGCCAAAACAAATAATGGCGAGGGAATGGCTTCAGTGGGTAGAGGTTTAAGAGTAATGCCTATTCGAGTCACTAATAATGCCAATCCTGATTTACTTTTTAATGAATATGAGGCTGTTATTTATGCTATTTCTCAAGGTGTTGAAGTAATGAATCTCAGCTGGGGTAATGAAGTGCCAAGTCAAACTGGACTTTCAGCAATCAACAATGCTTACAATGCGGGAGTAGTGGTGGTGGCTTCCGCTGGAAATGATAACAACAGTAATGTGGTTTACCCTGCAGCTTATCCAAACGTGATTAGCGTTGCCTCAACAACTCAAATTGATACTAAATCAACTTTTTCAGGTTTTGGGACATGGATTGATATCTGTGCACCTGGTTCACTTTTATGGTCAATTGCTCCAACAGACAGTTACACTGTTAAGAGCGGTACTTCTTTTTCAGCTCCTTTGGTTTCTGCTGCCGCAGGGATGATGCTTTCAATAAACCCTGATCTCACTCCAGATGAAGTGCGAGCGTGCTTGCTTTCTTCAGCGGATAACATCAATCTATTCAATCCCGATTACCTTGGTTTGTTGGGAGCGGGAAGGTTGAATTTAAGGAATGCACTTCAATGCGTTGAGTCAAAAGAATCTGCCTACGATGTTTGGCTAACTGAAATCATTTCTCCCTCCGTAAGTTCCTGCGAATCAAATAGTCCATTGCAAGTCAGAGTAATAAACTCAGGTTCAGATACTGTTTTCTCTATGAATATCAGATGGCAGCTTGATGATGAATTTGCCATAACTGAACCTTGGAATGACACCCTTCCTCCCGGCGAGGCTGTTATTATTAACCTTTCTGATATCGATGCCATACCAGGAACTCATTCATTAAGAGTCACGATTTTAGATGTCCTTAACTCCATCAATTTTGATGCTTACCCTTCAAATAATGTGATAATTTTTCCTTTTGAGGTCCTTTCTCCTGTTGGCATACTGCTTCCTTTTCAGGATAGTTTTGAAAGCGGTAACTTTAATTCAAACGGCTGGACTAATATCAATGAAGATTCAGACTTCGGCTGGGAAATAGCCTTATCTTCAGGAACTATACCTGGCAATCGAAGTGCAAGACTTCCATATTACATCGATTTCGAACCAGGAAATAGAGATTATTTGGTTTCTCCTGGATTTAATCTAAGTGGGTATTCATCTGTTACTATGAGTTTTGAATATGCTTATCAGCAGAGAACTCCTGGACTTTCTGATACCCTCATTATTTCAGTATCAACCGACTGTGGCGAAAGCTGGATTCGACTTTCAACGCAATCTGAGAACGATTTTTACAGTTTTGCAACTTTACCCTATGCAGGTTCATTTTTTATTCCTCAAATCCCGGAAGATTGGTGTGTTGCTTCTTCTTTTATAAGTTGTATGGATATCGATTTAAGCGGATTTGCCGGAATGACAGGCGTAAGGGTTCGTTTTGAAGGATACAATAATTCTGGAAATAACATTTACATAGATAATGTGAATATATCGGGAGATCTAGCAGAATTGAGTCCCGTAGCTAATTTCAATGCCAACGGTAATTTACAAGTCTGCTTGGGAGAACCTGTAGTTTTCACCAACACCTCCTACAATAATCCTCAGCTATACAAATGGTCTTTCCCCGGAGCTTTTGTAGATTCTTCCTTGGCATTTGAACCTGTTGTTCAATACCCCGATACAGGAACGTATGATGTGGAACTAATCGTTTCAAATGACTTAGGTTCAGATACTTTGGCCTTCTCCTCTTATATAACGGTACTTCCTAATCCTGAGATTTTGGTGACGGTCAATCCAGATTCCATTTGCAGAGGTGAGTCAGCCACATTGTATGCTTCAGGAGGAGTGGCCTATTTTTGGTCTGCCGCTTCTGGCTTGTCACCCACTTATGCAGATACTGTAACTGTAAGTCCTCAAACAACCACATCTTACATGGTTACAGGTGTTTCTCAAGAAGGGTGTACTAATTCTGCATCAAATCAAATTGTAGTTATCCTAGCTCCAGCTTTGCCTACTATTTCTACGCTAGACACCATTCTGATTTCAAGTGTAGCTGATGAATATCAATGGTTTGTGAATGGAGTTATCATTGAAGGAGCCACTTCACAACTTCATGTTCCGCAGATAAATGGAAACTATAATGTGAGAGTTTTTAACGAATTTGGTTGCACCTCCATATCAAATCCTTTCAATGTAACTTGGGTTGGAATTGAAAACCTGTATCTCGATCAATCTATCGAACTCTTTCCAAACCCAGCAGTTGATTTGCTCACTGTAAAGTCTACGAATAATCTAAATTCTTTAATCGTTTTTTCTGCCCAGGGTCAGGTAATTACACAGCATTCTGAAATTAATGCAAATACATTTAATCTTGATCTTTCAGAAATTGCTCAAGGATATTATCTAGTTAAAATCAATAGCGATAAAGGCTCAGCTACAATTCCTTTTGTAAGGATTGATTAAAGGTCGGCTCCAATTAATTTGCTTAGGTCGTAGCCTATACTGCTTCCGATAGCAACACCCATTCCACCCATTCTAACTCCAATAAAAAGTCCCGGTTTGTATTGCATTACAATTGGTTGTCTGTTGCTGCCAAGTCCCAAAATGCCACTCCAACGTCTTTCTATTTCAAAAGCGGTATCTGGTAGTATAACTTCCCTTAAAAGCACCTCTAGCTTTCTTTGAACAAGCTCTGTAGTGCCTCTTTCATAGGTTGTTTCTGTTAACTTATCCAAGTTTCGGCCTCCACCAAACAGAACTCTGTTATCAATATTTCTAAAATAGTAGTATCCCTCTTCGAGGTGAAAACACCCCTTAAACTTTAGGTCTTTGATTGGCTTAGTAACTAAAACCTGAGCTCTTCCGGGAGCTACCTCTAGCTCAGGAATAAGCTGCTTCGCAAACGCATTGGTTGCTATAACAACTGTCTTTGATTTAAATGATTCACCATTTGTTAATCGAATACTATGCTTGTCACCATCTTCCTCAACACTTCCTACTTCTTGGCCAGTGAGAATTTCAATACCTTCATTCCTAGCTAAATTAATGAGCGACTTCATCATCATTCCTGTGTCAATCTGGCCTTCGGCCGAATTGAATATCAGGTGTTTAACCTTGCTAAATCCAAAAGACTGAATCATCTCATCTTTTTTCTGATACACATTAGTTTGCCCAGAAATTTCAGCCAGCCATTGATTCATCTTTTCCTGAATGGAAAGGCTAGCCTCATATAACTCAGTTTCTTTCTCCGTAAATAACTCATATGCACCAAAGCCTTTATATGAAATTTGATCATCACCTAATAATGAACGTAATCTCATTAAGCCATCATATCTTTTTCGAATAAGTTCAAAAACAGATGTTTCATCAAGATTTTTAAGATCTGTGGCTAATTCACTTAGACTTCCAAAGCAAGCAAAACCTGCATTTTTTGTACTTCCGCCGTCAGGCAATAAACCTCTTTCAAGTATTTTAATAGTTAAGGAAGGATGCTGCCTTTTTAAAAATATAGCAGTGCTTAATCCAACTATTCCTGAACCAATTACGCAAACATCAGTATCTGAAAACCATGTTTTCTTTTCCCAATAACTAAGGTTTGATGAATTCATATCAAAAAAAAATCCTGCAGAAGCAGGATTTTAGAATTTAATAGCTAGTTCTATTTAACATTAATCTTTGCAGTTTGCAGTTCTGTTTGATTTACTCTGGAAAGTATCCCGAAAAACAGAAAGGTGTAGAATACATTTCCAGCAAGGTTATTTGCAAAGAAAGGTATACCCATTTCATAGGTTGCAAGTAATCCGTAGAAAGTTTTAGGTAGGCTGTTATTTAGCCAAACTCCAAAATTGCTAATCACGAAAAATGCAATGGCACTGCTTCCAGCTGCTACGGCTAAATGACCGAAACTTCTCTTTTCTCTTATTAAGTAGCCAATTCCTATCATCACCAACATACTAAAGTAAATTAGGGCTGTTCCGCTAGAGCTAAAGTATTCTCCAAGGGTGATGTATTTGTAGTTAATTAAAAGAACTGTTAAAGCATCACTTACGACCAATGCCAATAAAGGAACAATAATCGACATCCACTTTTTACTAAAAAGTGATCCACCCATCAAAGCAATTGCTGCCAACGGGGTGAAGTTAGGCCAGTGTGGGATTAAACGAAAAAAGGCTGCTATAGCTATGGCAGATATAACAATTCCAATTTTAGGTTGAATGTTTTTCATGGTTTTCCTCGCATCTTTCTGATGCAAATGTAACAAGCTTTTGCTAATAGTGTTTAAGACTTATAAGTCTTTCTTTGATCTTACTGCTTCAACTGTAAATCCTTGATCTCTTAAAAGAGTTATTAAACCATCTTTTCCAGGAAGGTGCAAAGCGCCAACTGCAACAAAACATGATTTAGAACCCATGAATTCTTTAAGTTGAGGAATCCACTTCACATTTCTATCCTTCAACATGACATCTTTCTCAATTTGTGTGTAATTCGAAGATTCCATGATTTCAACTAAGCAATCGAGATTCTGATTTTTGTAGCAATCTACAATTCTGTCGTTTTCCTTCCGAGCTTCTTCTCTGTCTAGTCGAAGATATTCCATAAGCATATCTTTTTGTCTATCGAGACTGCTGTTAAACAATACTTCAGCTTGCTCTTCCGCTGTTTCAAGCGAAAAAACTTGCTTTTCTTTCTTTTTTGCCTCCTCTTGAACCCAGGCATCCATAAGTTGACCTTTATTCTTTAAATCTACAGAGTTATCCTTGGCTGTCTCAGCCGAAGCAAGCATAATGTAAACACCCATCGGCTTTAGCTTATTCATCATCATCGCTGGAACGCCCATTCTCTCCTTCAATGCAATTGAAAGTGTGTCGTATTGCTCCGGACTTAGCAATGAATCAAGTGAATTATCTGTCATCACCATAAAGTTCATCAACTTTGCGGCAGCACTTTCATCAATTTCTAATTCACCCACAACTGCTTCCGATTTATTCAAAGCTTTACTGGCACCTTTAACTTGCTTAATGAAATCACCAGACAATAAATGATATGTCCCAAAAAGGTAAGAGGGCTTCTCAAGGTTATTTCCTGTTACTTTCCACAATAAAACATCCTGTTGTGCGCTGCAGTAATGTGAAGAAATGAATAATAGTCCTAATAAAATTCTTAGCAGTTTCATCTTTTTTATCAATTTCGTTCGGCAAAGTTAATCCTCAAAACCATCTAAATTCCTTGACACCAGATTATGTTTAAAAGATTCAAGCTATTTGTTTACAAATTCAGATGGTGGCTTGCTTCATTTTTAATCGTATCGCTCACATTATTCTACTTCATTCTACCTGATCCTTTATTTGATAATCCGCTTTCAACCATTGTAACTTCCGCCGAAGGCGAAATGATTGCAGCAAAGATTGCTTCTGATGGTCAATGGCGATTTCCTGCAAATGCTGATGTTCCTGAAAAATTCAAAGAGTGTATCTTAAAATTTGAAGACAGGTATTTTTATAAGCATCCCGGAATTAACCCGATAGCTCTGTTTAGTGCTTTAAAAAGAAATATAATCAACAGGCGCATTATTAACGGAGGGAGCACCTTAACAATGCAGGTTATCCGACTCGCCCGCAAGGGAAAATCAAGGACTTATTCAGAAAAGCTCATCGAGTTAACTCTTGCTTTAAGGCTTGAATGCTCGTATTCAAAAGATGAAATCCTTTCCCTGTATGCTTCAAATGCTCCTTTCGGAGGAAATGTGGTGGGTCTCGAGGCGGCGGCTAGAAGATACTATGGTCGCTCACCTGAACAGCTTTCTTGGGCTGAATCTGCTACGCTAGCTGTTTTACCGAATGCTCCATCACTCATTTATCCCGGAAAAAACAGCGAGCTACTGCTGCAAAAAAGAAATAGATTATTAAAGTTGCTTTTCGAAGATGAAATTATTTCTAAAGAAGAACTTGGACTTGCTGAAATAGAGGCTCTTCCGGGCACACCGCTTAGAATTCCTCAAGAAAATCGACATCTTCTGCAGAATCTTATGTCTAATCAGGGTGAGGGCAAGCGTTTCGTCAGCTCTATTGTTCCTGAACTTCAGTCTCAGGTAATCCAAGCTTCAGAGCATTATAGACCTGTTTGGGAAGCCAATGGAGTAAGCAATGCAGCTGTTATGATAACAGAAATTGAATCTGGGAAAGTGCTTGCTTACATGGGAAATCTGGGTTCTGATTATACCAAAATGGGAAGGTCGAACGACATGATTCAAAGCCACAGAAGTTCAGGTTCCATTCTAAAACCTTTTCTTTTTGCTGCAATGATGCAGGATGGAAATATTTATCCCAAGAGTCTTCAAGCTGATATTCCAACTGAAATAGGAGGTTATTCGCCCAAAAACTATGATTTGAATTATTCAGGCGCCGTTCCTGCAAGAAATGCCATTGCTAGATCCTTAAATGTGCCTGCTGTTAGAATGTTAAGTCGCTACGGTGTAGCGCGATTTCATTACCTACTTAAAAAATTGGGCATGAGTACATTAAAGAACGCGCCTTCGCATTATGGACTTTCATTAATTCTTGGTGGAGCAGAAACAACAATTTGGGACCTTTCTCAAATGTATGCCTCACTTGCACTTGCCCTGAATCATTCTGGAAGACCAGATTCAAATTCTCTTGAATGGAAGGTTCTAAGCTTAGTTCATCAGCAGGAAAAAGTTTCTACTTATCAAAGAGAGCATGTTTTGAGCCCCGCAGTAATCTATGAAATGTTTGAAGCTATGTCGCAAGTTAACCGACCTGACGAGCAAGCGGGCTGGAGTGAATTTCTTTCAAAAAGAAAAATAGCCTGGAAAACGGGCACTAGTTTCGGACATCGCGATGCTTGGGCCGTGGGAGTTACTCCTAGGCATGTGGTGAGTGTTTGGGTTGGAAATGCAAGTGGAGAAGGAAAGCCATTACTTACGGGTGTTTCAGCTGCTGGTCCCTTATTATTTGATGTGCTTTCATTTCTGCCTGCGGCAGGATGGTTTCACAAGCCTGTGGAAGATATGGTTCAAATTGCTATTTGTCAAGTAAGTGGAGATAGAGCAGGGGAATGGTGTAGTGATAAAATCATCGAAGAGGTCCCAAAAACGTGTTTGCTTTCTGGATCTTGCCGTTTTCATCACTTAGTGCATTTAGATGTTCATAGTAGATTGAGAGCTAACCTTTCATGCAACGAACCTGAAAGTCTTGAAGCACAATCATTTTTCACACTTCCTCCTTTAATAGAGTATTATTATAAAATCAGGCATCCAGAGTATTTAACTCTTCCTCCTTGGAAACCCGGATGCAATGAGATTAGCACTGAAATGGCGATGCAATTCATCTATCCGCCTCCAAATGTGAACTTACGTATTCCTAAAAGCTACGATGGTAAAAGCAATAGTATTGTAGCTGAAATTGCTCATCGATCTCCCAATGCAAAAGTGTTTTGGTTTCTAAACGGAAAGCAATTGCCATCAACCAGAACCTTCCATCAACAGGCTCTTCAAAGTGAAGCAGGAGAATATATTCTACTCGCAGTAGATGAATTTGGAAATCGAATTTCAAGAAAATTCAGTATTGTTAGCCAATAATGCCGCTTCTCAGTTACTTTTGCTATCTAACAAATTAATCAGCCATGGACTCAAGCTTAATTATCATTCATAACATTCTAAGGTGGATAATGCTTCCTTTACTTCTTTTTGTTCTTTTGAGAAGCTACTCTGGCTGGTTTGGAGACAAACCCTATACAAAACTAGATAAAGCAACTGGCGGCGCATTGGTAGGAATGGCTCATCTTCAGTTAGTTTTGGGCTTGGTGCTCTACTTCGCAGTTTCACCTTGGTTTGATATGCTTAAAGCTGATTTTGGCGGTGTTATGGGCGATTCAGTGAGCCGACTTAAGGCTATTGAACATCCATTAACAATGATTATTGCAGTGGTTTTAATTCAAGTTGGAAGGACTCTTTCAAAAAAGAAGACTGAAAATACAGCTAAGTTCAAGACCGTTGCAATTTATACAAGTATTGCATTGGTGCTCATTCTAAGCAGGCAAATTAACTGGGTCTTTCCTGGTTAAACTAGAGAAGGAAAGTCACACCTAAGTTTGCGAAAATCATATGTGTTCTTGAGCTTTTGGGAAAGGCATCAACGTTAACATCGTCTTCGTTTAAAGGCTGTTCACTTTGATTGGGATTAAATGCAGCTGATGCATTCAATTCAATATTCCATTCTTCTATCTGATCTCGATCGTAGTAATTTACCTTCCCGCCAAACATATAATTCGCGCCTAAATTCAAATAGACCGAGCTTCCGAGTCTTGCCATAAATCCAACACCTCCACCTGCACTCCAAGTTATATCACTAGCTTGACGTTTCTGGAAAATACGGTTATTGTCATCTGTATCGAAATAGCTTTCTGGCGAACGGTCATAAAGAGCTGTTGAAGTCCAGAAATAGTTAAAACCTCCAAGAATATCTAAATACGGCTTGAAATATTTGTTGTGGCCTTGAACACGCATCATGACGTGGCCGTTTACAATTTGATTTCGAATAGTGAATTCTAAGGGAATTACAAGCTGATCAATTAAGGTATTTCCAACTGTGATATCAGCCGTTAGATTTTTATCAATACTTCTTGAACCTGCCGATAAATAGGTTATTCCTCCTCCAAATGCTATTGGGTTCCTCGTGTAAGGTTGGTATAGGTAATTAAATGTAAAGCCAAACGGAAGGGATGTTGTGGTTTCTGCAAATGACTCCATCGGAACTCCCATGGTAAGGCTTAAGTCAATGAATCCTTGCTGTTTTGGTGGAGGAGGTTTTTTAACCTGTGGTCTAGGTTGAGCTATAATGTTGAAGGAAAAGGATGTAAATACAATTAGTACTAGGTATTTTACCATGATGGTTTGATTTCAATTGGCAAAATTAAAATCAAAAGTTGTACCTTAAAACTTTAATGATAAGATTCTCAAAAGATTCAGAGATAAAGTAGGGAATAATATAAATAAATTTGGTAGTCAATAAGTAACTAAGTACTTTTGCATCCCTTTATTAAAGGTCCATGCGGATGTGGCGTAATTGGTAGCCGCACCAGACTTAGGATCTGGCGCCGCGAGGCGTGTGGGTTCGAGTCCCTCCATCCGCACTAGCTTCTCCTTCGGGAGAGGCTTTTTTAATTAAATATAAGTTCTAATATGAACGTAACTAAGGAAAATGTTGACGAGCTCAACGCTGTAGTCCGGATAGAATTTTCTCCGGCTGATTATCAACCGAAAATCGATGAACAACTTAAGGACTATGGACGAAAAGTTCAGATGCCTGGGTTTAGACCTGGAAAGGTTCCGGCAAGCATGGTTAAAAAAATGTATGGCAAGTCAATTCTCGTTGATGAGTTAAACAAATTAACCTCAGATACCTTACTCAATTACATCAGAGACAATCAGTTGAATGTTTTAGGTAACCCTTTACCTAAAGCCGAAAACGATGACGCCTTTGATCTAGATAATCCTGGAAATATTAAACTGGCGTTTGAATTAGGACTTGCGCCTGAATTCAATCTAGATTTATCTACAAATCACCGCTTTAATCTTTACACACTTAAGCTAGACGAAGCGTATGTGAAAGATATAGTTGAAGATTACAGAAATCGTTTAGGTGAGCTAGAAGAAGTTGAAAAAGCTGATCACGAAAATGATACTATTCATGGTGTTTTCACAGAACTAAATGAAGATGGCTCTGTGAAAGAGGATGGCTTGGTGAAGAATGCTACTCTAAGCATGAAGGATTTTAAAGAAGGAAACGGTGCAAGTATCTTTTCTGGTGTAGCAAATGGTGCAGAATTGAACGTCAACCTAAAAGAAGCAATCGTTAATCCAACTGTTATCGCTGCCATTTTAGCAATTGAGAAAGATGCAGTAGAAAGCCTTTCAGATTCTTTCAGCTTCAAAGTTGAAAGTATAAAGAGGACAGTTCCTTCAGAAATTAATCAGGAGTTTTTTGATAAGCTTTTGGGCGCTGGAGCAATATCTTCAGAACAAGAGCTCAATGAAAGAATTATTGATGATGGTCAAAAGAGATATCGTAAAGACTCAGAGAATCGCTTTTTTAACGAAGTCGTTGAGCACTTAGTCAACAATACAAGATTCGATCTTCCAGACGATTTCTTAAAAAGGTGGTTGGTTTCTCAAAATGAGGGAAAAGTTCAGCCTGAAGATATTGAGCAGAACTACACCAATTATGCAAGAGGCATCAGATGGCAGCTTATTGAAGGTAAGTTAATTCGCGATAACAATATTGCAATTACAAGTGAGCAGGTTGTAGACTCCTTAACGGAGGATTTCTTAGCATACATGGGAGCTCCTGGAACTCAGGATGAAGATCTTAGAGCAAGAGCTAAAGAAATAGCTCAGGGAATGCTTAAAAATGAGCAGGAAGTAAATAAAGTGTACGATAGACTTTATAATGAAGCCTTAACAACTTTGTTTCTTTCAAGTTTTGATATCCATACGGTTGAACTTGCGTTCGATGCTTGGGTTGAACAACTTAACAAGCCCTTAAATTAGAATCAAAGATAAATTGAGTGTGTGAAGCGGTTTCGGATTTTCCGGAGCCGCTTTCTTTTTGTTGTTCGTATTATTGTTATACTTTTTAGAGTTTTCAAAACAAGAGTATGAATGAGTTTCTGGAGTATAAGTTTTTCAACATTGGTAAGTTTACATTAGATGTAGCTGATTTCGTGAAGGTATTTCTGATACTATTCATTGTCAAACTTATTCTTTGGGTCGTAGCAGCTTATTTCCGTAGAAGAGTTAAGAATAATAGAATTGATAAAGGAAGTGCGTTTGCTATTAGGCAAATCATCTCTTATTTCCTTTGGATTGCAGCTACCTTAATCTCCATGCAAGCTATCGGATTAAACATATCCCTTTTACTAGCTGGTTCTGCAGCCCTTCTTGTTGGGGTTGGTCTGGGAGTGCAGCAAACTTTTAACGATTTTTTTTCAGGTATAATTCTACTCATGGAAGGATCAATTAAAGTAGATGATGTTCTAGAATTTGATGATATGGTTTGTAAGGTTCAGAAAATAGGAATTAGAACATCTCAAGTGGTCACCAGAGATCAAATTTATGTGATTGTTCCTAATTCTAAATTTACTGGCGATAGTGTTATAAACTGGACACATTCTCAGCAAGCTGCTCGTTTTAATGTCCAGGTGGGTGTAGATTATAGTTCAGATGTTGATTTAGTTACTGAAATTCTCCAGGAAGCAGCTGTTGAACATCCCATGGTAATGGATTACCCCTTGCCTCTGATAAGATTTGAAGAATTTGCTGATTCCTCATTAAATTTCGGAGTCTATTTTTGGAGCGAAAAAGTCTTTAATGTTGAAATAACCAAAAGCGAGCTTAGGTATTCTATCATTAAAAAATTCAGAGAAAGAGGGGTGAGAATTCCTTTCCCGCAGAGAGATTTACATATTAAGGAAAATTCAATCGTCAAAATAGCAGGCTCAAATGAACCGCAAAGCGATAAGTGATTAATCCTCACAAATCTTTAGTCATGAAAATCCAAATAATACTTATTGTTCTTTCTTTAATTCTTAATGTTCACGCATCATCAGGGCAGCATTTCGAATGGGCAGCTTCTGCCGATAATCTTATAACAGGCTATAAAACAAGTGCTATAACGGTTGACGGAAGACTTATTGCTGCAGGTCAATATACCGTGCCTAGCTATTCAATTTCTAACGCAGATAAAGGCTTTTATGATGGAGCAGGTAAATTTTATGCTTTAGATAATCCTTACCAAGACCAGCTTTTCGTTACTTGTTTTAATGATCGAGGCACTCTTGATTGGCTTATCTCAGGAAGCAGTATTGCTTCCAATTCAAGTCTTCTAGGCGTAACAACTAAATCAGATGGAAATGTTGTTATAGCGTTTAAATGTGGTGGTCTACCAGAATTACCTGCCACCTTATTTGATGAATTTAACTTGATTTCAGATTCGGTTCTAGAAACGGCAAATTATAACGATTACAATAATATATACGGCCGACAAGGAATTTATTCCTTTGTTTTTTTCGCGGAAGTGGATAAATCTGGAAATGTGAAGGACTATCATGCAGTTAGAATGAAAAATGATGATGAATGGTATTCTTTTAAAAGTGCTGCAGACGGCTCTATGTATATAACTCTTGCCGACGAAGGAGCGGTTAAGCAAAAGGATGGTAAACCTATAAAACGTCCTTTCAACTATCTTATTAAAATTGGATCAGATTATAAAGTTAAGTGGACTAGTTCGATGCAATACCTAAGCAACAGTTGCTGCTCATTTCATGCAAATCCTATCATATGCGATGTGTCTGGGAACAACGATATTTTTGTTGCTGGCAATTTTCATGGAGGATTAGTTGAGGCTCCCCAAAAAACTCATATGACTAGCTCACATAACCCACAAGTTGCTGATGAAAAGGCATATGAGTCATATGTTGCATCTATTTCTAAAGATAATGGCAAATTAAAGTGGATTAAATATAGTGGTGGAGAGTCCCTCATTTATGATATATCAGTTTCAGAATCTCAGGTTATTATAGGAGGAAAAACGGCTCTACAGAAGAAGATATTTAATCTTAATGCGGATACAACAAATCAAAAGAAGGCATTTCTAATGGCATTTAGCCTTCAAGGAAATCCAAAATGGATTAAAACCTTTAATGGTGAAGAGGTGAATGCTGTTACCAGCGATTTTAATGGTGGAATCTATGCATCCTTTAGAAGTAAACGCAATAAATTCGTTGAGCCACTTAAAATTGGAAAAGACACTATTTCAGACACCTATGAAAGGATTGTAGTAGCTAAGTTTGATGAGAATGGTGAATATGAATGGTATAAACGCAGTGCTGCGATGATGTCTATTCGTCCCAATTCAAAACTACATACCGATGCATGTGGTAATCTATATTTTACTGGTGAAATGTGGTATGTGCTGCCTGCTAGTCTTAGCATTTTTGATGCTGCATTGGTAAGTGGAAAAGGATATGGAGGAGCTCCAATTGCTGCTAGAATTAGGACCACAATTCCAGAACAACTGTTGTCAATAAATGTAGAATTAAGTCAGTCGTTTAACGTTCGTTTGAGGGAGAAAGAGAAGAAGACCTCCAAAATAGTTACATCTGATACAAGAAAGCCCTCTGGGAATCAAGATTCATCTTTAGTCAGTATAGAAGGAGATCAAAGAGGCAGAAAAGGGAATTGTATACCTATTCCATATCCTTGGAATATTAAAATATTTCCTAATCCTTCTCAAGGAGCGGTAACTATTTCAGTTGATTTATCTTATGCAGACAATTCTGTTTCAATGGAATTATGGGGTGCTAAAGGTGATTTTATAAAGAAAATAATGAGCCCAACTTTTAAGAATTCCGGAGTTTTTACCGTGGAGGAAGATTTCTCAAACTATTCTGCAGGTTTTTATTTAATTGTTGTTAAAGGCAGCGCTACCGCTTTGAGTGAGAAATTTCTCATTGTAAAATAAAATGAAGAGAATTTTCTTTTTTCAAAGGATAGCAAGAGCCTTCGATTAATGATATCGTTTTAACTATTAGTCATATTATTTCTTATGAGAATAGATGGCATAAGATTCATTCGGCTTGCAGCTATTCCTATAAATACCATACTACTTAACATCTGAATTATTAATAATTCAATTCTTATTTCGCTAAGTTTTAAATCTATCCAAGCTGGAATTAATATCAGTAGTAAATTGCAAAATGATACAATTGGGTAATGGATTAACAGAAACGCAGGATTTGAAAATAATTTATTAATGATGGAAGCATTTATAATTACTGAGTGAACCTCACTATTTGCAGTATTGTTTTGGTTTACATTAAATCTTTCCAATACTCTATTGAACAAATAAACGGTAATAGAAATGGAGACGATTAAGAAAAAGCTAATATTCACTTTTGGAATAAATCCGTTTACAGCTGTTAGCATAATTAATGTTCCTATACTCAGGAAAATCAGATAGTACAAAGTAATTCTTGACATGGAAAGTTTACCTGTTAGCCTGTTTTCAGTAGGTTGCCTTAATGCACTGGTGCTGTATATTGCCATTGTTGTAAAAATTAAAAGGAGGAAGCTAAATATCACTGAAAATTTAATTTTCTGATTTTTCTGGTATTCTTCATATGTGATATCATTGTCAGATTTAATTGTTGTCGTAGCTGCAACATCCTCAATTCCATCATTGTTATTCTTTGCAGCCACGGATGTTCTTTTATATGAATCTCTCATGATTTCGGTGAAGGAAGGACTTGAGTTATTCTTTTGATCTAAATTCTGATTGATAGCTCCAATAGCAACTAAATCGAATTGAATAATTTTTGATTGATTAGTTGCTCTTTTTGATTGTGAATCAATCGTGTTAGCATTTACTTCACTATTGAAAAAACAAGTAATGAATAGTATGGCTGCGATGTTTGGGATAAGAGCTTTCATAGTTTTGCTGTTTTACTAATTTGATATGTCAAAGGTGCGCCTTAGAAAGGCGCTGGAACAGGTTGAAAGGTGTAGTGAACTCTTGTAAAATCACCATGAATGAAGGGGTAATTTGCACGTATGGATTTATAGCATTTAACTAAAACCAACCAAAACTTATTACCAAAAAAAGAAAATCCCGGAAAAAATGAGGAGGTCATTCATTTAATCCGGAATTTTCAGTTATAACTAAAAATAATAAATACACATAATAATTGCCTTATTGATTCTGTTCTTCTAAGCCAATATATTTCTTTAGTGAGATGCCGTTGGGCATGAAAACTCTAAAGGCCACTGTTATAAGAAATACGACACTGCTTAATAGTTGCAGAACGAGGAGTTCCATTTTTAACTGAACCATTTCTGACTCAATCCAAGACGGGATCACAAATGATAGAACATTGATTACCGTTATTAAAGGATAATGAAGAAAAGGAAGAGATTTACTACCAAACAACTCTTTCAAATTAGAAATGAACGAGCGATGGAATTCTTCGTTTGTTTCTTGGTGGTAATCGTCTTTATCGAAGCGTTCAAGAACATAGTTAAAGATATACGTGAGAGTTACCAGACTTAAGAGCAGTATCAAGCTCATTGATATTACTGGGAAACTACCCGTTAGAGCAAAAATGGTGATAACAGTTCCTGTGCTTAGAAATAGTGAAAGGAACATCAAACATCTTGTTATTGACATTCTGCCAATGGCATGGCTTTCGTCTTTTCCAGGAGTACGAAAAAGTGTTGAATTATAAAATGCTATCACACTAAAGAGGAGCAATAGCATACAGAAAATACCTGAAAATTTCTTTTTTTGAATGTGTTGGTATTCCTCATAAGTAATATCATTGTCAAGAGTATTAGGAATTGCTATTGCTTGTCTGAGAGAGTCCTCACTGATGCTGATGGAGTGCTTGAAATAATTGCAATAATGATCTCGCATAATTTCAGCTACTGAAGGAGTATTTAAAGCATTTCTTTCATTTTGCTCTTTTATAGCTCCTAAAGCCACTAAGTCAATTATGATGTGTTGGCTATCTGCTACGGCAATATTTTTCTTGTTCCCTATCGACATACCATGAATGTGAATACTTGAAATGCTTAAGAGAAAAACGAATATTAAATTGTTGGCGGTTAAAGTTTTCATAGCTTTTTGTTTTGAATTATCATTCTTAATCTTCTTTCACAAAGGTGCCTTAGTCAGTGGCGCTAAAACAGGTTACTATGTGCATTTTGGCTTATGAAAATATCCCGATGTCGTACGTGTATTTTCACGTAGAGGTGTATGTGAGATTGTGTAAAATGAAAAAAGCGACCTGTATAAGTCGCTTTAATCAGTATAATAAAAATATTTTAGCTGTTACAGCATATCCAGTAAGTCGTTCCTCACAAGAAAAAGTACCAATCCAGTTTTTGATTTGATATCAAACTTATCAAAGACAGATTCTCTATAACCATCAACAGTTCTTCTGTGAACTCCCATCATGGAAGCTATTTGTTCATAGGTGTATTCATCCTGATGGCAAACTAACTTTAGAAACTCTCTTTCTCTGTCTGTAAGTTGACTTAAGATTGTAGCTCTTGGATCTTTAGGCAGGTTCTTATAAACAGACGTTAAAGCATCAGCAAGTAGATCATTATGATAATACCCTGATTTAAATATTGAATCAAGAGCTTCCCTTAAGACTATAGCGGATGAGTTTTTTTGAATATATCCTCTTGCTCCTAGACGGAATAATTGTACATGTTTACCTGCTTCACTATTGAGTGTTAATATCAAAACAGGAATTTCAATTTCCCTTTTATTCATCTCTTCCAAAACAGCGTCTCCATTCATTCCTGGCATAGATAAATCTAAAATGATTAGATCTGCTTCAATGCCTTTTTCAAGGCCAGCCAGCAATTCAATTCCAGAGTCAAATTCAAAATTTACTTTATAAGGCCCAAGTTTATCTATTAGTTCTCTTAGGCCATTTCTCACGATGACATGGTCATCAACAAGTATTATCGATTTTTTATCTTTCATAAGTTAGGTTTATGCAAGCACTAATGATACGGTTGTACCTTTATTTAATTCTGAGTTAAATTCTAATTCAAGTTTGGCCAAAGAAGCTCGTTTCTTCATGTTTTTCAGTCCGTTTGCTTTACCTGAGTTTAATGCACCATCAATAGAAAAACCTTTTCCGTTATCACTTACTTGAAGCAGAAAGTCTGATGAATTACTTTTTACAATAAGTTTTGTGGCGTTGGAATGTTTGATCGTATTATTAATAAGCTCTTGAAATATTCTAAAACTCATTAACATTTGATCTTTATCCATCTTAGGATACTTAAATGTACCTGGTTTATATTCGACCTCCATCGTTGTGAAACTTGATAACCTAGCTACTTCCTCATTGATGGCATCCTGAAACGTAAGTCCACTTAAATAATCCATATTCATAGATCTACTAAGAAGCCTCAATTGACCTGAAGCCTGATCTAAAAGTTCTTCAAATGGTTGAAATGAAGCAGCTACCTCAGGTGAATCCAGTTTTCGGGTTTCAATAATAAGTCGCATGTAGGTTAATGTATGACCAACATGATCATGTAATTCTCTGGAAACATGTGATATAAGTTGCTCTCTCACTTCAAGCTCTGCATTTCTTAATTCTTTTTCGTAAACCAATTCTAACTGAGAAAGTCGCATTTCCTGTCTCAATCTCTGCCTATTGGCAATAAAGATGGAGATAACGACACTAGCAACTAGTAATAAAATTACTAATGTAATTACTACAATGCCAATGTAAATTGTTTCATCATTCATGGGTTTTTAACAGGAATTTATTTCTCCAAACTAACAAAAAAGCAATTGCTATCAACCCATATCTTATATACATAAGTGATTTGTTTATGTATTGAAATAATTCATTAACCATCAACGGACTCTTTTCAATCATCAAACTCCTACCAATGAAATAAGGTGTAACTCCAAGAAAATATATAATGTGAGCTATTGATATAATCATTAAGGGGTTTTTTAAAACAGATTTGTTTATACCTGGATGTATCAAATAAATTAAATTCAGAATCGAAATTAGAATGAATCCAGATATTAATAATTTATAGTTTAATTGATAGATATCATGCGTACTTGTGAATACAATAGCAATTAAAATATAGATCATCAAAGCAATCCATATTCCTTTTTTTACAGTGCCAGTCACAAAAGAAAAGTAAATAACTAGACATAGAATGCTTGTTTCAAGGATAATGTAAACATTGTAAACAATTTCATTAGAGGTGCTCGTTTGTGCTACCAAATAAGCAATGTAATCAATTATCAATGAAATAAACACTTGCAGAATCAATAGTCTATAGGGCAACTTCAACCCACCAAACATTGGAAGGCTAATTATTAGTACGACTATCTGAGCAAGAAGATCTATTGGCATTAATTAGTCTTTAATTAACAATTTGTACTTCTTTCTTGCCATCAGGACTTACTTGAATGTATTTAAAAGTCATTTCTTTGCATTTTGTAGGGCATAATTGTCCGAAATTTGCTGAATAACTTTTAAAAGCATCGATTTTAGCCTTGTCTTTTATTGGATCTAGTTTTGACGCATTTTCAGGAGTATCAGTTCCGAAATTAATTGTATGCATGTATTTGTCTCCTTGTCCAGTTTTTATTTTTTTTAATCCCGTTGATATAACGATGGAAGAATTTGGGTCAGTAACTGCAAGTGATAATTCTTCAATTATTTGCAAAGGATAGATGATATATCTGGAATCTCCAGAGGCATCGTTTGAAGTGTTGAAGGCCCTATAGTTATCGTCAGTAATGTTCTTGAATTTAATATTTTCTACATATTTTACGCAGCTTGCTTTAACAACTTGAAATTCTGCCGTGTTTACTTTTTTTAAATTCGAATTAACAATTTGATAAAGATCTCCACTGAAATCATTTATTGTAAGCGAATCTATTGGAATTTTTAAAATTCCTGTTTGTCCATCTGGATTATCATGTTTTTCGAGATCGATCATGCCTAAGTAATGCTTTATCTTATAAACGTTTCCTTCTCTAATGAGTCCCAGAAATATGGCAATACCTGGTATTGTTGAATGATTACATTGGTAAGTATTGATTAAACTTTTTAAAGATTGAATATTTATAGTTTCTGATTGAGAGATAATAAATGGCATTAAAGCGCCATTATTATTGACTTTGGTATTGTTGATGAATGTTTTTGCTAAATCTACATAATCATTTGAAGTCAAAATATGAGTTTGAGAATAGATTTTGTAAGGACAATCACTTGATAATTCATTAATAGTTTCTTCTTTAGAGGAGTCATTATTATTCAAATTAGTTACTTCAGGTTGATTTGATTGTCCATTACAGCTTAGGAAAAATAATCCACTGCAAAACAAAAGTGTTAAATTCAAATAGGATTTAGGTTTTAGTTTCATGATATGATAAAATTTAAAGGTTTAAAATTGATTGTTTTTATAAAAAAGTAAAAGCGTGACAGAATCAAATATATAACTCAATCACTACATAAAAAATCATTTTTTCAATTTCTGCATTTTTTAATTCTTAATCCGACATTTATCTCCAGCAATATTCACAATGATGCTTCCGCATTTAGTAGGGCATAGTTGTGACATGTTTGCTGCATGGCTTCCGAAAATTCCGGATCCTCCTGGAGGTGGAGTTGATTGTGGTGGGAAGGTAGAAATGGTCAAACAATGGCGCAAAGAGCCGGTTTCTGTTCTAATACCCGAGTTAAAGTATAAGAAAGGTGCGTTATTGTTGTCTTTAACGAGAGTGTGTATCACATTAACCGGAAAAATAACCGATCCAGCGTCACATCTTCCCTTGTTTCTGCAGTCAAAGTCAAAATCTCTTTCTCCAACCAACCTTCTGTCTATTTTAATGTATTTGTAATAATTAATCCAATTGGTCTTGGCTTCCGCCTTAAGATTCTGATTATTTGTTATATCAATCAAGGCGCCTTCAGAATCAACTTCATATAATATCTCATTGGGTCTTCTATTAATGTAAGCTTCAGCATCTCTTTCAGAAGGACTAACATCCATCAGATAATCGTTTCTATCTATCTGTATAGGTGAAGCTAATGATGCTTTAGTAATATACAGTTTAATCTGTTTTTTACTTAAGTCTAATCCATAGAATATTTTTATCGCAGGAATATACCCTCCATCGCAATCTGTTTTGAATGCATTAAGAATATCGATGCTCCTAACTCTGGTGTATTGAGTTCCTTGGAATAAAATATCCTGACCATCAACCTCGATGCTCATGTCTTTATTAAAACTAGCTGATTGAGAATTCATATCCTTGGTAAGTAGGAAGTGATTAGATTGCTCAATCTCAAATTCGCAATCGCCTTTAGCTTGAGCTAGTAATTCGGTTGTGCAAAGGTTCAATATTAAAAATATTGCTAGTAGTGTTAGAGTTTTTCTCATAATCGGTAGATTTATTTACAAGATTATGCGAAGTATTGCGAATAAATTAGGTTGATTCGCACGGTCAAATGATACGTGAAAAACACCCCCCTATGCTATACATTTGATTTACCTAAGATTTGAAATCGACAAAAGTCAATTATAAAAACTATACGAACCTGAGAAATATCCGTTGAAATTAAATTTTCGGCATTTCTATTCCTCTTAAATTTCTATACAATTTCAGTGCATATAAATCAGTCATTCCTGAAGCAAAATCAACAATATTCATCACTTTTTCATACGCAGTAGCATGATCCTCAAAATGATATTGTGAGGGCAGAATGCCGATAATATTCTTATCTCGGGCGTTTCTCTCCGACTCAGGAGTTAAGGCTGCTTCAATGAAATCTTCTAATAAACCACCCATTATTCTAAAGCCAGCTAACTCAATTTTAATCACACTAGGGTAGTTATATATGTATTTGATTGAGTTTTGAATAATTTCATTCATCACCTGCTTAACATCTGAACGAAAGCTTATAAGATCTGAATCAAAATTTCCTTCAAGGATGTCTTTGGCATTTTCATCGAACACATCTACACAAATAACCGCCAAAGCTCCAATTGATTTAGCCCGCAAATAGGCTATTTTTTCATTGTTATCATTAACAAGCATTAAAAGTTTATCTATCCTTTCCTCAGTTTCCCGAGGATTCAGAAGTATGATTTTCTTTAATAAGTCGATAACTTTTTCGGTGCTAAAAATTCCCAATCGATGCGCATCTTCCACATCTATAATTGAATAACATATATCATCAGCTGCTTCTACCAAGTAAACAAAAGGATGTCTTTTATAAATGCACAAGCTATCATGCTCTTCTTTATGCATATTAAGTTTTAGAGCTATCTCCTTAAAAACTGTTTCGTCAGCCTTGAAATATCCATACTTTGATCTATGCTTAGGGCCCTTTTTTCCCATTCTAGCAAGACTTTCACAAGGGTATTTAATTAAGGCACCTAATGTGGAATAGGTTAATCTATAACCTCCTTCAAACCTTCCGGTAAACTGTTTCGTTAAAAGTCTTAAAGCATTTGCATTCCCCTCAAAATTAATCAAGTCAGCCCACTGAGCTTCAGAAAACATGGAACGAAATGCTTCATCATTTTTTCTGTCTCTGAAATATTGAGAGATGGCATCTTCTCCTGAATGTCCAAATGCTGGATTGCCTAAATCGTGTGATAAACTTGCAGAAGCAACCACATGCTTTAAGTGATATTTGTAAAACTCTACTGAGGAAGGATTCTCTTGTACTTCAGGAAAGCTTGCAATCTTTCGACCAATCATTTCTCCAAGCGACCTTCCGACACTAGCAACTTCAAGTGAATGCGTTAAACGATTATGCACGAACTTCTCCTCTGGTAAAGGGAATACCTGAGTCTTATTTTGAAGTCTTCTAAAGGCGCTTGAAAAAATAATTCTATCCCAATCTCTCTCAAATTCTGTTCTTGCAGTTATTTCGGAACTTACAATTCCAAAGCGCTCTCCAGAGAAACAATTATTCCAAGTCATCATGATTCTTTTGGCTTAAAAGGCCTTGCGAAAGTAGACAAATAGAAGTTATGTGTATTTAAGTATCTTATGGTCCAGTTTGCCTTTTACTTACTTTTGATATATGAAGCAGTGTCTATTGCTCTTTTTTGCTTTCTTTTTGAGTTCTGCTTGTCTGATGTCACAGCAAGTAAACTGGATTGATTTAAAGAGAGACGGAGGTCCATCAAATCAGCCCGTATATTCTATTAAACAAGATTTGAATGGCTTTATTTGGTTGGGAACCGGTTCTGGCTTATATCGGTTCGACGGGAAAAACTATAAACGATGGAAAGGTAATCTAAACTCTAAAACCTTCCCTGGTTTGGCAATTTCTAGAATGGAATTGAAGGATAATAATTTGTGGATGATAGTAGACAAGTATTTACTTGTGAAATTTAACACAGAGAGCTTTAAATATTCAATCATATATAAGGCGGATTTAAATATTGAGGGCAGTTTTGAACAAATGTGTCTTGATAGTGAAAATAATGTTATTGTCTCAACAAGGTTGAACCGTATAATTTGGATTAATTCAATAAGCGGACAAGTAAGCAGAAGACATAATTTTATAAAAAATCTATACATAATTCAGAGTCTATTTAGCTACAAGAATAAGCTCGTTCTTGGCACTAGAACTAAAAGTGTGTGTTTGATAAATAGAGATGGAAGTATTTGGATGACTGAAGATTATGAAAATTTTCCATATCCAGGATACTCCATCGAACACATAATTAAATATGATAGTAATTCAGTTTTATTTTGTTCTTGGGACAATGCTATTCACCTGTTTGACTTAGACACTTATAAGAGAACATCTTACGTTTTTGACAATTCAAATGAAATAACATTCGACGGTAAAGAAGGAACCTATTTATGCCGAATTGATAATAAGGAAATTTGGATAGGTACCAAAAGTTCGGGAGTATTTTCCTTTAATACTGAGAAAAACAAGTTCACTCGTTTGCAAGGAGAAGGATATTACGGGAATAAAGTTTTCTGTGTTTTTCAAGATAAACAGAAAAGAGTATGGGTTGGCACTGATGAAGGGTTAAATCTGTTTGATCCTCAATATAATCAATTTAAAACTTCAAAAATAGAATCAAATATTGGCGTTGGTGAAGTAGATATTTATGACTTGAAATTTCATGGAGATACTTTCTTTTTGGGGACTAACTTGGGTCTTCTTTCTACAGATTTAAGTGGAGATTTAATTAGAAATTATACAATAAATCAATCGAAAAATGACTCTTCCGTTTATTCCCTAATTTGGGATTATTCGAATAATATCTACTATGGAAATTCAAAATCTTTGTATAAGCTAAATATTAAAACAAATAAAATAGAATCCGGATTCCCGAAATTTAATAATAAAAGTAATTTATTAGCATTTAATCCAATAAACCTGCTTTCAACAAGAATAACAATTGCAAATAATGATTTAGAAGGTAAGCTTCTAATTGCTTGCCCTGGATATGGAATACTTACATATGAGCAGTCTACTGGGAATTATTTTGCCGGTGTGCTTCATTTTCAGGAGCAATACGGTGCTTTTGTTAAGTCAGTAATTATTGACAAAGACCAAAAAATTTGGGCAGCAGATGAAGAAAACGGAATTTTCGAAGGTTTAAAAACTAAGATTGATTCTTTGATAAATCCTGTTATTGACCGCTACGGTGACACCATTGGTTTCAAGAAAGCCGAGGTTAGGTATTTTAATGCAGAAAAGAGATGGTTTTATGACGGCTTTTCTGGTCTTAATAACAACTCAATTAACTTTTTAGTCCAAAGAAATGATCAGACATTTTGGGTTGGAACTAAGGGCAGTGGATTGTTTCATTTTGATCCCAAAAGGGAACCGGCATTTATTGCATTAAATAGTCGAATAGAAAATCCAGTTTCTTTATTTGAAGATAATTTGCAAAGGCTTTGGCTAATCGAGGATGGTCAATTATTTTTATTTGATGTATATAAGGGATTATTGTACTCATATGGAAGAGAATACGGATTACCTGTTTTTGATATTCATTCCAGATTTTATTCTTTAGACTCAAATACAATAGCCGTAACAGCTGGAAATCGAATTATTAGATTTAATCCAGATGAAGTAAGAATAAACAATTCGAAAGCCCAATTGCATATAGTGAGCCTAAGTACAATCGACAATCAATATGATTCATTAATATATAAGTCAAAAATCGAACTTCACGAATCAGAGAATGGTATTTCTTTTAAATGCGCAGCATTGGATTATTCAAATGATAAAAATGTGAGGTTTGTTTATTTGCTAGAAGGGTATAATAGTCGATGGGTTGACAACGGTTCAAGCAATACCATTTCTTTTTCAAAACTACCTGCTGGTAATTACACATTAAAGGTTAAAGCTCAAACTAAACTTGGATTTCTAATATCTGATGTACTTGAATTTCCCATACGTGTTATTCCATATTGGTATAACACCATGATGTTTAAAATGGCTTTAAGCCTTTTGCTAATTGCCATAGCATTTGTAGTATATCGGTTGAGACTTCAGCAAATACTAAGACTTCAGAATATTAGAGATAAGATTGCTCGCGATTTACATGATGATATTGGAAGCACTCTTGGTGCAATTAATTTGTATACTAATGCAGCTAAGACCAATCTGAAAAAAGGTAATGAAGAAAAGGCTTCAGCAATTCTTGATAAAATAGGACAAAATTCTAGAGAGATGTCTCAGCATATGAGTGATATTATATGGTCTGTTAATCCTAAAAATGATGAACTTGATCATCTAATTAATCGTATTCAAAAGTATGCTGATGAAGTTCTTTCAGAATCAGGTTTTAATTTCATTCTTAATTATGATCCTAAAGCGGGAATGCAAACATTGGGTATGGCCGAAAGGCGGAATATTTATCTTATTCTAAAAGAATGCTTGCATAATTCATTAAAATATTCTGATGGAAATGAAATTAAATTTAACTTCAAGCTTAATGAAGGGAAACTCCTTATAGCGATACAGGATAATGGTAAAGGTTTTAATATGAACGAAATAAGTCCCTTTAATGGAAATGGTTTTAGGAATATGAAATCAAGGGTAGATGAAATAAATGGCAAATTGGAAATAGTTTCTTCTCCAGGGAATGGAACTGAGGTAAATATAATACTAGTGTAAAATGAAGGATATTAAGGTAATGCTCTTTGATGATAATGCAAAGATTTTAGATTCCATGAGTTTACTCCTTGAAACGCATGAAGGTTTTGATGTGTGCGGAACATTTGCAAATGTTTTAAATTGTATTGAGGAAGTTTCTCATCATAATCCAGATATTGTTCTTATGGATATTGATATGCCGGGATTAAATGGTCTAGAGGGGCTAAAGATTATAATTAAAAAATTTCCTGATTTACCTGTTTTAATGTTGACATCCTTCGACGATGAACAAAAAGTTTATACTTCATTGAGGAATGGTGCTAGAGGTTATTTGTTAAAAAGCATGTCACCTGACATTATTCTTCAATCCATTAAAGAGGCCTATTATGGAGGAGTTCCAATGTCTGATCGAGTTGCAAAGAAGGTTTTAGATTATTTTCGAAAAGATAGTAAAGGCATAGAGCACTATCATCTTACTGAAAGAGAAATTGAAGTTTTACGATTGTTGGTTAGTGGTAAAAGCTACCAGCAAGTCGCCGATTCACTCATTATTAGTTACGAAACTGTTAGAACTCATATTAAACATCTATACAATAAACTAGGTGTTTCTACATTGGCAGAGGCTGTCGTTAAGGCTGTAAAAGAAGAACTTATTGATTGAAGATGAATAATATCCCCGATTATGGGGATGGTATGGCTTTAATGAATTACTCAACTTTGAGCATCATTAAAACGTTAAACCATGAAAAAATTTGTCCTTCATTCCGCTGCTCTTATTATCTATTCATTTATCATAGTTTCATGCAGCAACTCTCCAACATCTGTTGAGAATCAAAATGTTTCGACAGAAGACCAAGGCGGTTTCTTCAGTGACATGTTTTCAAACTCAGATGATATAGACTTTGTCACTGTCAACGATCCCAAGGAAAATGCCTTTAAAGTTAACCTTCCTAGAGGATGGCAAAATCAAATTGCTTTAGTAAGACGAGGCAATCAAACTAGAAATCATGGAGTTTCTGTTAGTCCTGATGGAAAAACTAAACTTTTCTTTGGAGATCCCTCCATACCATATTACAGTCTTCCAATTGCTGAATATGGTATGCATGAAGGTATGCAAACTGGTGATCCATTATTACAAGTAAGGAATCATATTCCCGCAGAAAAGTATTTTCCGAGTTACGTAAATCAACAGTATTCAAATAGACCCGGCTTTAGAATTACTGGAGTTAATCCTAACCAAAAAGTTGTTACTGATTGGGAGAATGAAATTCAGAAAAATGGAATTCAAGCAAAAATTTCTGCTTGCGATGTTCATTTTGAATTTCAAGATGGTAACACTAAAAAACAAGGTAAAATTCAAGGAGTGGTATTTTTACTAGCGCAAGGGTGGGGGGCTGATTGTAATGGATATATCACAGAAACTTCAGAACAGGAAAAAGCTTCTAAATGCCTTGCAGAATTAACTTCTTCATTTAAAGTAAATCCGCAATGGCAGGAAAAAGAGAATAAAATGGTTTCTCAAAAAATGAATAATGACCATCAGCAACGAATGCAAAATCAACAAGCTAGTTTTAATGCCCATCAACAAAAAATGCAAGGTAGATATGCTGCATCTGATGCGCAGTTTAATAACTATATGAGTCAATCGAGAGCTAATGATCAGTCCCATCAAAACTATATGAACCAACAATATAGTAATGATCGCTCTCACGAGAATTTCATCGATAACATAAGAGGAGAGCAACGTGTTACCAATGGAGATCAATATGGCAAAGTAGAATCGGGTTACAATAATTATTACGTAAATGAATCTACAGGTGATTATTTTGGAACGGATGTTCAGATGGATGTCGCTCCTGATAATTATGAGAAATGGGAGAATGATTTTTAATAAAATGATGCATATGAATGAACAGGGCTTTAGCATTGCTAAAGCCCTGTTTTTGTTTTGAGGCTGCTTTAAAATTTTATGGTTTTTTGATTAAAGATTAAAGTAAGTTAATATTGCTCGTCTCAATTTTTCTGAATCATGAAATTTCTATCCTTATTAATTAGTTTTCTTTTCTTATCAAATCTTTCATTTTCTCAAGCACTATCTGGCTCATATACTGTTGGCGGAAGCTCTCCTGATTTCCTTTCTATTTCAACGGCGGTTGATCAATTAAATATAGTAGGAGTAGGAGAGGGAGGAGTTGAATTTTTGATTAGAAATGGCACTTACAATACTCCATTAACCATTTCTGCCCAAGGAACTTTTGCTAATCAAATTGTATTTAGGTCTGAAACGGATAGCCCCGAAAGCGTTATTTTAACAACTGTGTCTAGTGAGGATGTAATTACATTAGATGGCGCCAAGTACATTGCTTTCGACGCAATAACAGTTAGCGTAGTTGGTAATAGTAACAACAGTGCTTTTCAATTAGAAAATAATAGTGATAATGTAAGTATATCTAGGTGTCACTTAAATGGAGCCTCATCTTCAAGCAATACCTACGCTGGAGCCGTTATTTATTGCTCAGAGAGTAGTGAAACGATGAATTCTGATAGCATTTTAATTTCAAATTGTTTAATTAATGAAGGTACTTATGGACTAGCTTTTTCTTTTGGGGGTGGCGGAGCGAATTCGATTGATGTAGAGAATTGTGTATTCGAAAATCAATATGCAGGTGCGTTTTATTACAATAGAGTAAATGCCCCGATGATTAGTAATAATCGCATTTCCACAAATCAATCTGGAAATACCAGTTATGCAGGTATAGATTTGAATAACTGCCCTGGGGCAGGAAGGATTATTAATAATTACATATTTTCCACAGAGTCAGGCAGGCTTAATTATGGTATTCAGCTAAATAGCACTGCTGGAAGTGCTGGAAATGAATTTGTTTTAGCCAATAATTCAATCCAAGTTCAAAACGAAAATAGCCTTTGCTATGCATTGGCACAATCAAATAATTGTAATCACTTTAAAATATTTCAGAATACATTATTTATTTCTGGAGGCTCGTCTTCGGGCAGTAGCCCATACCAAACATTTACTTTTAATGATGATACAGACTTTTATAATAATATTTTAGTGTCTGCTAGCAATGGTAGCAGCAATCGTTGTGTCTATATCGCTAATCAAAGCGGAATTGGGTTTATAGATTACAATGTTTACTGGACGGTTAATGTACTCAGTAATTTTACAGGTTATTTTGGCTCATCGATTAATGATTTTTCATCATTTTCTCAAGAAACTGGAGAGGCTTATTCTTTAAATATTGATCCAATGATGACCTTTATAGAAGGTGGAGGCTGGAGAGCTACTAACGAATTACTCCTTACAACTGGATTGTTCGATGCTGAATTTAATTATGATATCGATGGCAATACAAGACCTGATCCGCCAAGTATTGGCGCTCATGAAGTTGATCAAATCAACACTTTCATCAATAATAATGAAATTCAAAATTCATTTAGATATAGTATTTCTGATGATTTAATAATTATCCCATTAAATTTTGAAATAAATTCAAACTTGAGCTATTCCATTTACGATAGTTCTGGCAGGTTAATAGTGAAATCAATGAATCAGTTGGCTTCAGATCAACTTATTTTACCAGTCAATTCATTTCCGAAAGGACTTTCAATAATTCAAATTGTTTCTAATAATAGGATTTCTATAGCTGGTAAAATCATCCTTCCCTAACTGAATATTCTATAGGTCACCTTTTCAAGGGATCGAATAAAACAAAAAAAGACCCTGCCTCAATTAAGAGACAGGATCCTTTCGATTGTTTGCTAAATGATTATTTAACCATTCTTTGAACGAATCTGTTATTGTTAGATGTCACAACTATTGAGTAAACACCTACTGAATAATCATTGATGTTCAATCTGATATTTGTTTCATTTCCAATGGAAACATGATTTTCAGAAGAAATGATTCTTCCTGCAGCATCATAAATTTCGATTTGGATTTTCTCACCTAAACTGATTCCTTCTAGTCTAACAACTGTGAAGTCGTCGGCTGGATTTGGATAAATACTCATTTGAGCAGATTCATCTGGAGTTGTAGTATTATCAGTGAATGCATATCTCGCAGTGCTCTGGAAACAAGGACCTAATGCAAGAACCGCGTCAACATCAAAACCATCAGCAGAACCTCCAAAACGGTTGCTTGACATATTAGACACATCAGTTATTCTAACAAACTGTAAGAATGTCATTGGACTGATATCTAATGTACCATCAAGACATAGCTCGCCAAGATTAATCCAGCTAACTCCGTCAATAGAACCTTCAACCTCAGCATGTTCAGGGTAATTATCGCAAGTTGGATTACCAAAGCTTGTTTCAATAACCTGAATGTCGTTGCCATCATTGTTGAATACTACGAAATCAAATCCAAGTTCAATTGATCCACCAAAACCTAAAGAAACGAAGTTATACGTATCATTTCCTTGAGGCTCGCCAAGAGCTTTAGTAGGATCATTTCTCAAACCATGGATAGGATCTCCATTTTTCTGTGTTCCTGGATTGTAGCTTAGAAGGTTCTGTAAAGAACAAGGAACTAGGCCATCATCACCTGGGTTTTCAGGTGAACCATTTAGACATTCGATACCATTTAAATCATATCCATCAGCATTTGCTGGGAATAAACTAGCATCTGAAGCATCCATGATTTTGATATACTGAGCCCAAGTTAAAGGACCTAAATCGAAGTCGCCTGAATGAACTGTGCTACCAAGGAATACGAAGTTAATACCATCCTGAGAAGCAAATACATTTGCTGTTTCAGGATATTCAGCTGCAGTGAAATTCCAAGTCGTTTCAACTATACGAACATCAGCACCTGGACCATTAGCAACTGGGCCAGCGAATGCAAGAGTAATCTCACCACCGAAACCAAGAGCATAGAAATCAACTGTTCCTACTGGAGCAGCAACAGGAAGGTCTAGAGCGTTAGCTATAATGCTACGATCTGCAGATACATCATCACCATTAGCTTGCTTTCCTTGGCTAACACTAAATACTTCAACGCCAACACAAGACGGCTGAACATAGCGACCATGGATACACTCAACAGCATCAACATCATAACCGTCAGTTACATCATTGTTGCTGAACTGCGCTGGATTGCTAATATCTACGATACGCACGAATCTGATATAATCAGAATACACACCACCGAAATCAACTTCTCCACCTTGAGATACAGTCCCAACAGGTACATAACCAAGACCATCTTGAGAAACTTCGATTCTAGCTTGTTCAGCGTTTGGCGAAGCTGATGATTCCCAGATTTTTAAGTCATTACCTGGACCATTAGCGATATTGTAACCGAAATCGATTTCAATTGTACCTCCAAATCCAAGTGAGAAGAAGAATTGTTCTGCAGCATAAACAGATGGATTTTGTGCATCTGGAGCTCCAAGAACACGAGTTGGAATTGAACGTTCAGGACGAACAGCATCTCCATCTTTTCTGAAACCTTGGTTAAATGAAACCACTTGAGCAGCTAAACAACCATCAACAACAATAGGATTTACAGTAAGAGTAAGAATTACTGTTGAATCACATAGGGCTGCATTTTGGAAATAAGCTGTGTATTCACCAGCTTCAGTTAAGAAGTTACCATCGAATTCGAATGATTCACCTTCATTAATTGTTTCAGAAATAAATGTAATCGCAGAGCTCTCATTGATTGTTAGGTCTAATTCATAGTCCTGGCAACCTTCTGAATAAGTATAAATACCTGATTCAGTATAAGTAACACCGTTTACATCCCAAGTATAGCTGTCACATTCTGTAATTACAGAAGAGATTACTTCATTTGGCTCACCAGTAACATCCCAAACACACGTTTCAGTATTGAAACTAGCAACTTCATAACACTCAGTCGCAGGTTCAATTGGCATTTCACCAGCTACGTCCCACTCACAAGATTGTGTGTTGAAATTAGCTTCTTCATAACAAGCAAGAGTTGGCATAGCCGGTTGTTCACCAGTTACATCCCACTCACAAGAAGTAGTGTTGAAATTAGCTTCTTCGTAACAAGCAAGAGTTGGCTGCGCTGGTTGTTCACCAGTAACAT
>JBBEBC010000036.1:0-6709 GCA_040882555.1 Bacteroidia bacterium | reverse complement strand
AGCCAAACAAGCTCGTCCGCTTGAAGTACTCAAAGATGAGAATGGTGAAGTGAGAACCTCCGCAATTTATACCTATGGCGAAACCATTCATACGTTTGTAGAGAGAAAAAACTACAAAGGGCCATTCATGCCCGGCTTTGTTAAAGCTGAATCGCTTTTTGAAGTTAAGCCTGTCGGCTTGAAGTATGTAGACCACTGCGTGGGAAATGTAGGCTGGGGAGAGATGAACACTTGGGTTAAGTTTTATGAGGAAGTCTTGGGTTTTAGGGTTATCATTTCCTTTGATGATCAGGATATTTCAACTGAATATTCTGCTTTGATGTCGAAAGTAGTTGCTAATAGCAATGAGTTTGTCAAGTTCCCGATAAATGAACCTGCTGAGGGTAAAAAGAAATCTCAAATTGAAGAATACCTCGATTTTTACAATGGACCAGGAGTGCAGCATATGGCTGTTGCAACCGACAATATTCTAGAAACTGTTGCAGAACTAAGAAAACGCGGAATTGAATTTCTGCAGGTTCCGGATACCTATTATGACGATTTACTTGATCGTGTAGGAAATATTGAGGAAGATTTTGAGGAAGTTAGAAGGTTGAATATTCTTATTGATCGCGACGATCAAGGATATTTACTTCAACTATTTACAAAGCCTGTTCAAGACAGACCAACTTTGTTTTTTGAAATCATCCAGCGCCGTGGCGCCAGAGCTTTCGGAAAAGGCAATTTCAAAGCGCTTTTCGAAGCTATTGAAAGAGAGCAAGAAAGAAGAGGAACGTTGTAAAAGCACTTATTTCAATGAGGAATTTTTTACTCCTCTTTGAAATACTTTGCAAATTAGGCATGATAAAAGTTTGGGATAAAGTATAGATTAGACTCTTACTCCAATAATACAGATATCATCAATTTGCTCTCTGTCGCCCTTCCATTTTTCGAATGTCTCATTGATTATAATCCTCTGTTTTTCCATAGGCTCATTTTGAATTGACAGAAGAAGTTTTTTGAAATTTACTGTTTTAAATTTCTTGTCATTGCTTCCACCAAACTGATCTCTATATCCATCAGAGAAGATATAAATAGTATCTCCTTTGGCTAATTCTATGTGATGTGTGGTAAAATCTTGAGGGTTTTGGAATATTCCAACTGGCTGCTTATCTGCTTTGACCTCATTTATTGTAATCGCATCATTTTTAATAATCCAAAGAGGATTATTTGCTCCAGAATAGGAAAGATGGTGGTCTGTTAATGAGCAAAGTGCAATATCCATCCCATCCATAACATCGTCTTCCGATTTTTCGAACTCTTGAACAACGATTTCACGTGTTTTATCTAAAATTTTTCCTGGATCAGTGAGTGCATATTCTCTAACCGACCTATTTAAACCATTGTTACAAATAACTGAAACCATTGCGCCAGGAACACCGTGTCCAGTGCAATCGGCTGCTGCAAAAAGAATGGTATTTCCGAGTTGTTCCATCCAGTAAAAATCGCCCGCAACAATATCTTTGGGTTTAAACAAAATGAAAGAATCTTTTAAAAATTCCTTGACTAATTTATCTGCAGGAAGAATAGCAGTTTGAATTCTTTTCGCATAAGTGATTGAGTCAAGAACTTCACGATTCTTCATGTCGAGTTCTTTGAAAGCCACTTCAACTGTTTTCTTCTGCTCTTCTATAATGTACTTCTGCCTTCCAATGGTTTTAAAACGATTGAATAGAAGTAAAAGTAGCATTGCTACTATAGATAGACCTATAATTAAGATGATGTTTTTTTGCTTTTCAGTCTTTAAGGCTGCGGTATTGAATTCGTTCTCTTTATTTAATATCTCAATTTCCGTTATCTGTTTTTCACTTTCGTATTGAGCTTCAAGTTCATGAATAATCTGTGTGTTTCTTTCATTAACTAATGAGTCATAATAGATTTGACTATCGTCTAAACTTTCAAAAGCTTCCTTATAGTGTTTGTAATCATATTGAATCCATGCTTGAGTTCTGTATGCATCAGTAAGATATAGAAGTCGCTTAGAATTTGCCTTTTCAGCAGCTTCGAAGCTCCTATCTAAAAATATCATGGAGGAATCATACTTTCCTGTTTTAGAGTAATACTTAGCATAATAACGCCAAATATTAGGCAAGTTCTGATCGTAATGGCTTTCAGTATTTAATATAGCAGCTTTATCGAGATAAATACGAGCATTTGGATAATCTTTCCTCCCTAAGTAAATATGAGCGACATTCATTGTTTGAAGAGCTTTACCTCCTAAATCGCCTATCTCATTATAAATATCAAGAGCTTTTAAGTTCATCTCCAAATCCTTTTCAGGATTTCCAAGAAAATTATGCATGTCGGCAGCTAAATAAAGTCCATCAGCTTCTAAACGCTTATCCTCAAGTTCGACTCCTAATTCTATTAGCTCGTTATAAAACTCAAGGGCTTGCATTCCATTATTTTGTCTTTTAAAAAGAGAACCTATGAAATGAAGTAAATCGCCATAGTTGCTATTTCTTATTTGATTTTTGTCGTAATACTCTTTTGCGTTAAAATAATCAGGGGCGGCTTCATCATATTTTCCAAATTCATAAAAGGCTCGGCCCCTATACATGAATAGCTTAGCTTCAAGTTCGGTTCCCTTAATTTCTTCATAGGTAATAACTTCATTAATTTGATCAACAATGCTCTTAAGAGGCCATTCTCCTAGCAAATAGGATGTTCGTATAAGAACTGCTTGAGCGCGCTCAAGAGATTGAGGCTGAGTAATTTTTATTGCTTCCTGTAAATATTCATTGGCTTTAGGTCTAACCCCCACTTTGGCAAGCTTATAAGCTGTTTGTTGAAATGCATAGATTTTCTGTTCGTCGGTTTTAAGAGAATTAATTGCATTTTCTACATTCTCTAGAATTTTAACCCTATCAACTGCAGAAGCCTCCCCATATTGATTAATTGGGGCAACCTTGTCCCTAACTAGAATTGAGTCTATTTTACTTAGTGACTCTTGACCTTTTAGGCTTGAAAATAAAATCAAGAATAAAAGCGAAAACAAAACTTTACCCATTACACGCTTTAAATAAAAACCATATATACTCTAACCAGACTAAAACACCTAATGCTAATAAGAAATTGAAAGATAAATCCTTTTCCTAAATCACAGGTAAATGCTTTAACTTTATGACATGCTTCGCTTTACAATAATTTCAATCGTTTGTCTCATTCTGAGTTTTGTTCAAAATACAAATGCTCAATCTACTTACACTGAAATCCAGTATGAAATAAGAGTAGATACTTCAATTTATTTTGGAACATCAACAAACTATGCTGGAAATCCAATTGATTTATACCTTGATTTGTATAAGCCCCTTGGGGATGAAAACCGTTATAGACCGCTGGTAATTTTATCTTTTGGCGGTGCATGGATTGGGGGCGATAAGCGTAGTTCAGATGTCACAAGCATTGCACCTTGGTTTGCAAGCAGAGGGTATGCAGTTGCAGCAATCGATTATCGCTTAGGCTTTCATCCCTCCACAGGCAGCGGAAGTAATTGGGTGACCTGCCCTGCAGTTACCCAGGAATCAAATTGTGTTTACCCTGCCGATAGCAATGAAGTTATTAGAGCTATTTATAGAGGAATGCAGGATTTAAAGGGGGCTATTCGCTTTTTAAAGGCCCGTAATGCAGATGATTCAACTTGCGTTAATAATGTTTTTATTGCCGGCGTTAGCGCCGGCGGATTTAATACCATTGCAGCAGGTTTTCTAGACTCTGAGTCTGAAAAGCCTCTGGCTGCCTTTGAATTAACAGATGCACCCGGCCCTCCAAATGCTTTAAATTACTGCCATCAGTATTATAACGAAGCAAATGCACCCGTTTCAAGATCCCGCCCCGATTTAGGAAGCATTGATGGAAGTATTGCCCAAAATGGATATAATGCTGAAGTGAAAGGGGTAGTCAATTTTATTGGAGGTATGCTGAACGATTATTTTGCTGTTGAAACCGGATCATCTCCCCTTTTCTACACCCATCATCAAACAAGCGACCTCATTGTGAGTTGCTCCAGAACTCCACTTCTGTCGAGTCTTTCTTACACGTGTCTCGATCCCTTCGGCTTTTTGGGCTGTAATCACGTATGGAATATGCCTCGAGCTTCTGGCTCTTGCAACATAGTTGATATTCTTGAACAAAATAACTATCCAATTACCTTTATGGATGTAATTTCTCAGACTGGCGGACCAAATTGTCTTCAAGACCCTCCTGGCCACTCAGTAGTAAACCCTCCCTTACGAGTGCAAGAAATTACTGAGTTTTTCTCTTCTGAAATTCAACAGAATGAGGCTGATGGCTGTGATTTTGTAACAAACGCAACTGACTACTCTTTAGATTTCAAGGTATATCCTATTCCAACAACAAATGCTTTAACAGTTGAAATACCTCCTTCATTCAATTGCAAAACAATAGAATTGCTGGACATCAGCGGAAGAGTAGTTCAAGAGATTGATTCTGATTATTCAAAGCTTATTGTTATAAATTTTACTGCAGTCAAACCGGGAATCTATTTCATAAAGCTCATCGAAGCAAATGCATCGAGCATCACCAAGTCAATTGTTAAGAGCAATTAATCTCTATATTTCTTAAGCTCAAGATTCCAGTCATAGTCATCAAACTCAAGCTTGAATGAATCATTTGGTATCACTTTGTGCTTGATTAATAGTTGTTCAATTCCACTTTTTCCTCCAAAATCAGCTCTGAACCAACTGAAAATTTTAGAAACATATACCGTGTTCCCTTCCACGCGTGAGCGTGAAACTATAAAAGCAGCTTCAGCCATTTCGAGTTCAGCATCAAGGTTTTCTCTTGTATAATAGGCTATTGGTGGACAAGAACTTGCTCCACAATTCAATGCAAAATGAATCCTAAAGTCTAGAGAATCGACTCTCAAAGACTTCTCAAGTTTAGACGGAAATAGCTTGTTGAAATACCCTAGGCTGAGCTTGTTCTTCGAGTGCCTAAGGATACCATGTTCAATAAAATCAAAACTCATTGTGTAACCTGCAATATTGATTCTGTTTTTACTGAAAAAAGCTCCTCTGTCCTCGTAATTATCTGGCGAATTGGTCAAAATATCTTGAATAAAAGCATTGTAAACATTTAACCAAAAGGCTTTTTTAGAATCGTCGGTTTTAAGTTGATCGGAAAGTAGTTCGGGTTTAGCGCTTTTAAGTTGCAGTTTCAATGAATCGGCCACATGTGTATTTTCTGTTCTAATGGCATAGAGTAAGTCCTGAGATAAGGTAAGTAATTGAGGTTCAGTACCCGAAACAAAATACTCTAAAGGGGCTGATCTACATGCAGTTACAAATGTGAAAATGGATACTAATACTGAAAGTTTAATATATTTCATAATCAGGTTTGTTTATATACAAACTTAAATTGAGGTCGTAACAAGTAACAATTACTTACGGAATTTGTCATCAATCAGATTGATTGAAATAGTGAATCATTCAATCGCCTATTTTCTATCTTTGCCGCCATTATGATCCAACAAGACCAAATTACTTCGCTGGATGATCGCCTGGATGCGCTAAGGAGGCATCTTTGACGTCGACCGGAAGCTTTCAGAAATTGAATTAGAAGAGAGAGAAACTACTGCTCCTGGATTTTGGGATGACCCTGATTCAGCAGAAAAGAAGTTAAAAACTATCCGCGATAAAAAAGTCTGGACTGATGCCTGGCATAAGATTAAGTCAGGGATAGAAGATTTGAAAGTCCTTATGGACTTTTTCAAGGAAGATGGAGCCACTGAGCAAGAGCTAGATGAGCAATACCAGATAATTACAGATGATCTTGAGGATCTAGAATTCAAGAATATGCTTTCCGGCAAGGAAGATAACTTGAGCTGTGTCCTTACTATAAATTCTGGTGCTGGTGGAACCGAAAGTTGCGATTGGGCCTCGATGCTATTGAGGATGTACAAAATGTGGGCTGAGAAAAACCGCTATAAAGTCTCAGAAGTTGATTTTCAAGAAGGTGATGTAGCAGGAATTAAATCGGCAACCATTCAGATTGATGGTGAATTTGCTTTCGGTTATTTAAAAGGCGAAAGCGGAGTACATCGTTTAGTGAGGATTTCCCCTTTCGATTCGAATGCTCGGCGACATACTTCTTTCTGCTCCGTTTATGCTTATCCATTGATTGATGACACCATTGATATAAAGATAAATCCGGCTGATATTGAGTGGGATACCTTTAGAGCAGGTGGTGCTGGAGGTCAGAATGTAAACAAGGTAGAAACAGCGGTTCGTTTAACCCACAAACCAACAGGAATTATAATCAAGAATCAGGAAAGCCGCTCTCAGCTTCAGAACAAGGATAAAGCTTTACAATTACTTAAATCTCAGTTATATGAGATGGAATTAAGAAAGCGTCAGGAAAGTACCGATGCCATTGAAGGTTCCAAGAAAAAGATTGAGTGGGGTTCACAAATCCGGAATTATGTTTTTCATCCATATAAATTGGTGAAAGACCTTCGGTCGGACATGGAAACATCTGATGTTCAAGGAGTGATGGATGGAGATTTGAATAAGTTTATCAAGGCTTATTTAATGGAATACGGCTCTACGAAAGACTAATACATAAATCATTACACTGAGCATTCAGAAATGGGTGCTCAGTTTTCCTCCATCCTGATCGCATTCAGGCTAGCAGGAGCTCCAAAGATTTG
>JBBEBC010000035.1:0-6797 GCA_040882555.1 Bacteroidia bacterium | reverse complement strand
AAAGAGATTGAAACTATTGAAAGAATTGCAGTGAAATCAGGCAGTGAAATAAAGATTATTCCTCTTGATGAGATTCGTTACCTTGAAGCTTATGACGATTACGTGAAAATTTTCTCTTCAAATGATATGTATCTTAAAAAACAGACACTTTCCTATTTTGAAAAGAATTTGCCGCAAGATGAGTTTATAAGAATACACCGGTCGGTTATTCTTAATATAAAGGAGTTATCGCGTATAGAACAAGCGGAGAAAGATAGCCACTGGGTCATCCTTCGTGATCAAAGTCGATTACCGGTTAGTCGCTCCGGTTATCAGCGATTAAAGCAAAGCCTTAGAATTTAAAGTTTAAAAGCTTTTTTAATTTCATCTAAGCTTGATTTATTATCCTCAAGAGCATAAGGAAGCTGGTCGGCGATTATGCTCAGTAGGTTATAAATATCTTCAAACGTATGATTCACAGTCAGAGGAACTCTTAACCCAGTATTTTTATATGGCACACTAGGAAAAACACTTAGATTAATATAAAAGCCCTTATTCATTATTCTGGTTACCATATTGTATCCTACACCCGGCTTACCTACCCCAATAAAGAAAATTGGAGAATTGGACTCCCCTACCAAAGGAAGTTTAAAGCTCTTACAGGTTTCAACAAAGTAATCAACGCGTTTCTGCAATTCAGCTTGATGAAATTTTATTTCATCGCTTAAATGTAATTTAGCGGAAGCTATAATTGCTCCTAGCATAGGTGGTTGAATTGGACCAGAGAAAATAAAAGTTCCACCGCAATTTCTAACTCTTTGCTTTGTTCTTTCATCGGGAAAAACCAATACCCCGCCACAAGCAGCAAAACTTTTTGCCAATCCAGCTACCAGAAATAATCTTTCATGGAAAGGCTTTTGAGACAGCACATAACCGGTACCATTTTTACCGCACCAGCCTGTTCCGTGCGCATCATCAACATACAAGTTAAATTGCTCATATTTATCAAGCATGTTGTACAAGTCATTCAGTGGAAGGAAATCACCATACATAGAATAAACGCCATCCGCCATGTACCAGATTTTCTCATACTTATTCTTGAGTTCATTTATTCTTTCTTCAAGAATATCCATTCTGCTATGGCGAATAATCTCAACATGAACTCCTCTTGCCTTAACAAGCTGAGCAGCGGTTTGAACACAAGCATGAACTTGTAGATCAAGAATCACAGCATCCCTATCTCCAATTAGAACGGGCATATTTGAAAGATGTCCTAAAGTAACTGTGGGAGCTAGTAATATTGGACGTTCAAATATCTTTTCAAGTAATGACTCTGCTTCAGTATAAAGTGTAACTGAAGCATAAGCCCTAGAAGATGAAAACTGAGAACCATATTTTCTAACAGCATCAACAACTCCTTCTATAATTTTTGGATTTTTCTCTAATCCAAGGTAAGAGCAAGAACCGAAATTGACTACCTGCTTACCGCGAACTTGAATCGTTCTTCCATTAATTTCCTGATCCTCAATTTCTAATTGAGCAATTCCAAGATTAGATGAAATTTTTGTTACCTCATCAATAGTGTCAAGGATTTGCTCATTTCTGGTTTTACTTGCTGTACTCGTTTCACTCATAACAATGTGGTCTATGTTAGTCCTCTTCAAAAGTACCCATCTCAATTGCGTTGTATCCAAGTGTAACAGTGAAAGATATATACAGGGTTATGAACAATGTACTCGCCGTTAAATCAATCGAATACGATTTTTAGTCTTATTTAAATCACCCTTAATGATTACAAAAAAACACAGTATTGATTGGTTTTATTATAATTATAATAAGCCCTTCAGTTTTCTATCTTTGTATAATGCAAAATGCAACTGATACTGACGACGAAAAACTTTTTTATTCAATTGGAGAGGTTGCAAACCGATATCAAGTGAATACTTCCTTAATCAGATTTTGGGAAAAGGAGTTTGATGTTATCAAGCCAAGAAAAAACAAAAAAGGGAATCGCCTTTTTACAAAAGCGGATTTAAGAAATTTCGATTTGATATTTCATCTTGTTAAAGAAAGAGGTTTTACTCTTGAGGGAGCGAGGATGAAGTTAAAAATCCAACCTGAGAGCAGTGAAAACGAGCTTGAAGTAGTTAGAAAACTCGAAAAAATAAAAGGCTTTTTATCTGAGCTTCATAAAAGCTTATAATCTTCTTCAACATACTATTCAAATTAAGATCTTATGAAATTAAAATTGATCTCGGATTTCTACCCGACCGGAGATCAGCCGCAGGCTATTACTCAACTTGTAGAAGGAATTGAGCGCGGTGAATCGTCGCAAGTACTTCTGGGTGTTACAGGTTCTGGAAAGACATTTACTGTGGCGAATGTTATTGCTCAAACTCAAAGACCAACATTAATTCTTAGTCATAACAAGACTCTTGCTGCTCAACTTTATCAGGAATTCAAAACATTTTTCCCGCAAAATGCGGTAGAATATTTTGTCTCTTATTACGATTACTACCAGCCTGAAGCCTATTTACCTGTAACCAATACATACATTGAAAAAGATCTTTCAATTAATGAAGAAATTGAGAAGCTCAGGTTAAGTACCGCATCATCATTGCTTTCTGGAAGACGAGATGTAATTGTAATTTCTTCGGTTAGCTGTATTTATGGTATGGGCAATCCTGAAAATATTAAATCCAATACCATACCCGTAAAGCGAGGCGATGTAATCAGTAGGAATAAATTTCTTCATCTTCTTGTTGCGGCGCTTTATTCAAGGACTGAGACAGAATTTAAAAATGGTACTTTTCGTGTTAAAGGCGACACAGTGGACGTTTTTATCGGAAGTGCTTCAATCGCCTATCGATTCTATTTTTTCGGTGATGAGATTGAAATGATAGAAGCTGTTGAGCCTGAAAGCGGCAGTCGTATTGAAGAATTGGATCAGATTACCATCTATCCTGCTACCATTTATGTTGCGAATAAAGAAACGATGAAAGATTCGATTTTCGAGATTCAAGATGACATGATGAAGCAAATGGAATTTTTTAAAACTGAAGGTAAATTCCTGGAAGCCAAAAGGCTAGAAGACCGGGTGACCTATGATTTAGAAATGATTCGTGAATTAGGATATTGCAGTGGGATTGAGAATTATTCTAGATATTTTGATGGGAGAATTGCTGGAACCCGCCCCTTCTGTCTATTAGATTATTTTCCAGACGATTTTTTAATGGTCATCGATGAAAGCCATGTTACTATTCCACAAATTCGTGCAATGTATGGAGGAGATCGATCTAGAAAAGTGAACCTGGTGGAGTTTGGTTTTCGTTTGCCTGCGGCGATGGATAACAGACCCCTGAAATTTGAGGAGTTTACTACACTTACTAATCAATTGATTTATGTGAGTGCTACCCCAGCGGACTATGAGTTAAATGAAAGCGAAGGAGTTGTTGTTGAGCAATTAATTAGACCAACTGGGCTCCTTGATCCGATTATTGAAGTTAGGCCGAGCAGAAATCAAATTGATGATTTACTTGACGCTGTGGATGAAGTTGTTAAAAGGGATGAACGTATTTTGGTGACCACACTTACAAAAAGAATGGCTGAAGAATTAAGCAAATACATGACTCGATTGCATATTCGATGCAGGTATATTCACTCTGATGTTGATACAATGGAACGTGTTGAAATACTTGGGGATTTGCGACTTGGGAAATTTGATGTGTTAATTGGAGTGAATTTGCTTCGTGAAGGTCTTGATTTACCTGAAGTTTCTTTAGTGGCTATTCTTGACGCTGACAAGGAGGGATTTTTACGTTCGGAGAGATCTTTAGTGCAGACTGTTGGAAGAGCTGCAAGAAATGTGAATGGACGGGTTATTATGTATGCAGATAAGATGACTGATTCCATGTCTAAAACGATTGAAGAGACGAACAGAAGAAGAGAAAAGCAGTTGAAATACAATATTGAGAATGATATTACTCCTACTCAAATTGTAAAATCACACGATAGTATTTTTGCAAGGAGCGCATCGGGTGAATTAACTGTGAAGGGAAGGAAAGCTTATGTTGAAAAAGATCAGATGGATATTGCAGCTGATCCTGTTATGAAGTATATGAATATTGAACAATTGCAAAAGACAATTGCTCAAACTAGAAAATCGATGGAAAAGGCAGCTAAAGAATTAGATTTCATGGAGGCTGCTAGATTAAGAGATGAACTTATGGAGCTCGAAAAGTTGTTACGGGATAAATCGTAACTGAACAATTCTGATCGTTCTGCATTTCTTGCAAAACCTATTTTTTTATGGAAATACTTGAAGTATTGGTAAAACGAAAGAGCTACAGGTCTTTTGATAAACAACTATTAAATAAATCTGAGATTGATTTATTATTTGAAACAGCAAGAATTGCTCCTTCTAGCAGCAATGCTCAAGCATGGAAATACTTCTATGCTGTGAGAGGTACTGAAGCTTTTGACAAAGTATTAAACTCCTTAGCAGTTGGTAATCAGGGTTGGGCTAAAAATGCTGCTCTTTTAATTGTAAGTACAGCTGCGAAAGAAAATGACAACGGTTCAAAGTACATTCACGCTTGGCATGATGTAGGACTGGCAAATTCTCAACTTATTCTTCAAGCAACACATATGGGGTATTTTGGACATATGATGGGTGGCTTTTCAACCGAAAAAGCTATCAAAGCAATTTCTCTTCCTGAAAGCCACGAGCCTGTTTGCGTTATTGCAGTGGGTAAACAAGGAGACGGTAGTGATTTAAGTGATGAACTAAAGTTCAGAGAGAATCAGGATAGAGTAAGAAAACCAATTGAGGAAGTAGTTCAAGAGATTTCTTAGAATCAGCTCGTAAATTAATTACTTTTGCCCGAGATGGCTCCGTAGTTCAACTGGATAGAATGGCAGATTCCGGTTCTGTTGGTTGGGGGTTCGAATCCCTTCGGAGTCACAAAGTAAAAACGCTAAATGCTTAATCATAAAGCATTTGGCGTTTTTTAAATAAAGTAGTGGCCAACAATTTTTGCATCATCAAATTGAGTGATACAACTGTACTTCCGTATCACTCATGCATTTTTTGTGATAATTAGGATTTGGACTATCTCGAATTTAATCTTGCATCATCGTTACAGATTAGAAAATCCCCATAATTTCCTGACGTTTTTATGAAAATCTTTCGTGATTTTTCTATGGAAAAATGGATATAACCACTTATCGCGAAAAGGCGAATCGCTTTTAAAGTAGCTTGTATGAATAATTTTGGTCGAATTATCTCCATCAGCAATAAATCTAATTTTTTGAACTCCCAAAGATTGATTTCCTTTTACATAGCTAAATTCTATTAGCATTTCTAAGGCATCTATTGTTACTATTTCAAAAACGACTGCTAAGTTGTACATGCCCGATAAAAGTTTAAGATTTAGAAAATAAACCTGTCCTGTATCCGTGCATGTATGTGAATCTCCTTTATAAAAAATTTTTTCGGGAGATTTTTGAATCATTAAGCCTTTTGAAACGCTTCGGTTATTCCACATTTTAGAAGGGTCTAAGGATAAATAACTTTGCCATGCATCATTGCTACTGGCGTTTAAAAAGAACGTTGTTTCGTTTTTATTGTAAGGAGTAAGATCATCGCCCCTATTCCAGGAGGGTTGAATATCATAAAACTGATGCTTCCCGTCTTCTATTTGACGTTCCACATATTTCCTAATCTTTTTTTGATCAATTTGCTCTAATTTAATCTCTTCCAAGGTATGCTGCCCGAACACTTGCACTTGAATAAAATTAAAAACAAAAAGTAAACAGAAGGATAAAGCAATTTTCATTAGAAAACTAAATTAATCAATGGTTTAAACTCTTGAAAATAAACATAATTGATAAAGATGTTACATACATAAATTCCTTCTTATTCATGACACATTCATTCTTTACATTACAAAATTTTAGACAATAATTAAATCTAATATTTATGCCTTCTTGGCTTTTGCTCGTATTTCATATACTGAAATTTATCATTGGCAGTGAAAACATATGCCTCTATAGATTCAAATCAGCTTATAAATCACAATAATAAGAAAGTTTAACTAATTCCATCTTTGAGTAATAAAACCTTAAGATATGGAAACGAAATAGCTAACACTTTATCAGAATCACTTATTTCTTATATCAGTATTATATAAGGAGAAGCTTCGCTCAAGAATCTCAAGAGCTTTTTCTCTATTGAGAAAATCTTCTACTACGACTGATTTATTTTCTAGCTTTTTATAATCCTCGAAAAAGTTCCTTAATTCAGAAATAAAATGTTTAGGTAATTCAGAGATGTCATTTATGTGGTTTACACTTGGATCTCCAGCCGCCACAGCAATTAATTTATCATCTTCTTCATTATTATCGAGCATGCGCATAACTCCAATCACTTTTGCCGGAACAATACATAGGGGAACAACATCAATTTGTGAAAAGACTAGAATATCTAAAGGATCTTTGTCGCCGCAATAACTTTGAGGAATAAATCCATAGTTTGCTGGGTAATACACTGAGGAAAAAAGTACTCTATCGAGAAGCAACAATCCTGAGTCTTTATCAAGCTCATATTTTGCTCTACTTCCCTTGGGAATTTCTATTAAAGCATTTACAATTCCATCAGATTTATATTCGGGAGATACATGATGCCAAGGGTTGAAAAGATCTTTCATTTAATAAGATTGAATATTTTTTAAAGATATTAAATAGGGGAAACAAAAAAAACAAAGATACTGTCCATAAAAAGTGTGTATGAAAAATAAATAAGGGTTCCCATCTTAGAG
>JBBEBC010000034.1:0-40479 GCA_040882555.1 Bacteroidia bacterium | reverse complement strand
TCGATTGCCATTGCTTTATAATCGCACTCGTATTATCTAACATTAAAATATAAACTCATTGTATAATTTTCTTGTTAATTGCTTTCTTATTTGCAACTTGCTTTCATTATTGAATTCTTATGAAGAAATCTTATAAAGTTATTGTCATAATTACATTGGTTGCTTTAGTGTCTGGAGCCTATCTTGGATATCGCATGTGGAACAAACCTCATGCAGATGCAACTGAAATGCCTGGGATAAAGGTTAGTGCACAAGAGTTGGTGACCGCTTTTGAAACGAATGAGGACTCTGCAAACACGAAATACCTTTCTCAAGTTGTAGAGGTTACTGGAACAATAGCAAACATAAATGTGCAAGACACACTTGTTTATGTGAATTTGACCTATCCCGAAGCCATGATGGGAGGAGTTCAAGTAACTGTAGACGATAGATTTGAAGAACAAGCAAAACAATTAAAGGAGGGATCAGATATTACAATAAAAGGATTCTGCAACGGTTACTTGATGGATGTAATTCTTAAGGATGGGGTGCTGGTAGAAGGGGAAAGTAAGGAATAGAGTACATTTCGACAGAAGATTGAGTTGTATTTAATCTAAAGTAAATCGGGCTTTTGAGAAATAGTTAGCTGCAATTTCAAGCGACTAAAGCTTTCCCTATTCTCATTTGTATCAAATTCCCTTAATTTAAAAGAAACTTCCTCGATTGAATCGTATCTCCTGAATGTAACTTTATAAAGTAATAACCTGATGAAAGACTTGATACATTCAACTGAATTTGGTTCGAATGACCTGCTGAAATCATAACTGTTTGTCCTACAATATTAACAATTTCAATTCTGTCTATTTCTCTCGAAGACTGTATATTTAAATGATCTGCTGTTGGATTTGGATAAAAAATAATAGAGGTGTTTTCCATATTCTGAGTTCCTAAAACAATTCCTAGATTACAATTAATATAATTTTCCATTGTATTTACCGAGCTTTCATAACAGAGGGTCGAATAATTGTTTGAATCTTCAAACGAAATCTGACTATTAGTAAATCCTAAGATACCTAAGTAATGTTTGTAAAGTTCAGAACGCAAAACCACTTTCTCAGTAAATTCTGGTGTTGATGAAGATCTGCATTCAAGTCCACCGTTTATAATGTTATTAGTGTGTGCAAAACCTTTTGCATACATTTTTACGGAAGAATATTCACCAATTTCTGGCTCCCATAAATCATGCATAACTTGGTGACATGAGGGCTTAGGACATTGTGGCATCATCCAAAACCAAATAGCCGATTTAAAAGCCAAAACTGCATCTTGCTGCAACAAATCAGGGTTATCTAATAAGATGTTTTCATCATTGTAAAGAAATTTACTGAGCTGTCCATAATTGTAATTCCATGACAATTGAATAGGACCTCGTCCATAATATCCAACTGATGGATTAGGAGGATAATCGGCATTGGGTTGAGAATATGCACCTGCGCTTGTTTCACTGTTATAACCAACTTCGTGCACAAAATAAAGCCCCCACTGAGCGTAGTCGCCAGGCGAACCTCCGCCAATAGGAAACTCCCAACCTCCAGTTGTTTCTTTAGAAATATTTGCTAAAAAAGCAGCCAATTCTCTTAAATTATTTTGCTCGGAGTTAGTGTTTAAGAAATCTTCAAAATCAATAATAACAATAGACTCAGGACTTGGGTCATCAAACCACCATGCTTCAACATCAGAATAAATAAATGAATTTCCGTTTGACACCTGTGTAACCGTAATCAATTCACCCCAAACGCCATTTTTCCTTCTAATTTCAACTGAGTAATCAGACATTTCCAAGGCTGTCTCACTCAAATGCTCGAACGAATAAAAATCAGCGGTGTAACCTTGTGGATGCACCCCAAATGTACCTGCGCGCTTAGGAAATAACGAATCCCATTGCGCAGTGCTAAGTAAAACTTCAAGATTTGTGTTTTGAGCAAAGCTGTCGATAACAAACAAAGTTGTAAGGATGGCTATTCCAGTTTTAATCCTGATTTTATCTAAATTCACAATTCACATTTATTTAATAGGTAAATATCCGTTTTATTCAACTATTTCTTATTCATTGCACCGCATTTACTATTAGCTTTTAATTATGATTTTTTGAAAGGCAAAGTAAATTTGAAGTCGCTGCCTTTTCCTTCTTCGCTTTCAACCCAAATTTCACCATTATGCTTTTCAACAAATTCTTTGCAAAGAACCAAACCTAAACCGGTACCTTTTTCATTGGCGGTGCCAATAGTGGTTGAATTAGAAGAAATGGTAAATAGTTCTTTAAGCCTTTCTTTATTCATACCTATTCCATCATCAGAAATTGTAATTTCAACATGGTCTTGTTTTGTAATAGCAAAGACTCGAATATGTCCTCCATATCCAGTAAATTTGATTGCATTGGAAATAAGATTTCGCAATATGGTATTCAATATATTTGCATCAGCGTAAACTTCTATTTCTTCTATTGAGAAGTAATCTAAAGAAATATTTTTAGTGTTGGCTAGTGATTTTTCTAGTTTTATTATTTCTAGAATAATTTCTGAGAAAATTATTTTTTCCGGTTTGAAATAAATCTGATTTGTTTCAGATTTTGCCCAACTCAATAGGTTTTCAAGCAATATATATGTGTTATTAGCCGATGAATTAATGAAGCTTAAATACGTTTCTGATTCTTCATCACCAAAATTTCTCACTTTTTTAATTAGCAGTTCTGAAAACCCTAAAATATGGTGGATAGGATTTCTTAAATCGTGAGCTATGACTGAAAAAAGCTTGTCTTTTGTAGCATTAAGTTCTTTTAATAGGGCTTCGGATTCTTTTAAAGCCTTTTCGGCTTTGTATTGTTGCGTTATATCACGAATTATACCTACAAGAAAAGCATTGCCTTCAGAATCAATAAATCGGGACTTACGCGTGGAAATCATTTTGCTTTCACCTAAACGCACAGTAAGTGACTCTTCGTTTATATTTTCAATCCCATCATTAAGTACTTGTTTATCTATTTTTAAAAAGCTTTCTCTTTCCTCAGGTGAAACATCTTCGGCTAGTGTTTTACCCATTATATCTACTCTGCTTAGTCCAAACAGTTTGCAGAAAGCATCATTTACATTAAGCAACCTACTTTGCTCATCCTTCACAAATACTGGATCACCCATACTGTTGAGTATATTACTATAATAATGATCTCTTTCTTCTCCTTTTAAATTTGAAGAATATGACCTTAAAATTTCATTTTGCTTTTTAAGTTCGGCAATCTGATTTTCCAGTTCTTTATGCGTAGAGCAGTCATTCTCCATTAATCGAATTTTGAATTACTTACAGGATTTCTCATTACAAGATTTTATGAATTGTAAATATAGATGTTAGCAACAATAATTTTCATTATTACTTTTTTAGTAAAATAATTTTCTTACATGTCTGAATATTTTTCTAATAAACATGAAAAATATTGCATTGCTTTTTGTTTATTTTGATTTCATTCTGTCTATAAAATGCGGAATCAAAAGACTAAAAAATCTTACCGAACATCATATTCGACCTTCAATAATTTCAGTAACTACCAAAGGATCTAACAAGGTAGAGGTGTCTCCTAATTGAGAGAGTTCGCCTTCTGCTATTTTCCTGAGAATGCGTCGCATGATTTTTCCTGATCGAGTTTTGGGTAAGCCACTTACAAATTGAATCTTATCAGGCTTAGCAATTCTACCAATCTGAGTACTCACCGTTTCGAAAATTTCATCACGAGTGTATTGAGCATTTGCGGGCATTTCATCACAAATTACAAAAGCATAAATACCTTGACCTTTGATATCATGCGGATATCCAACTACTGCGCTTTCAATAACACCTCTGTTCTGATTAATGGCATTTTCAATTTCTGCAGTCCCAAATCGATGCCCCGAAACATTAATCACATCATCAACTCTTCCAATAATTCGAAACAAACCATTTTCATCCCGTTTTGCTCCATCTCCAGTGAAGTAATAGTTCTTATAGGCAGAAAAATAGGTTTGTCGGCATCGTTCATGATCACCCCAAGTAGTTCTAATCATTGATGGCCACGGGAATTTTATTGCTAGGTAACCTTCCTGATTGTTTTCCTCAATCTCCTTTCCTTCAGCATTCAATAAAACAGGTTGAATTCCTGGCAAAGGCAATCCAGCATGACTTGGCTTCGAAGGTGTAACTCCTGCTAGAGCAGAAATCATTATTCCTCCTGTTTCGGTTTGCCACCAAGTGTCGACAACAGGACATTTTCCCTTACCAATGTGCACATTATACCAGTGCCAAGCTTCTTCATTGATTGGCTCACCCACAGTACCAATAACACGCAAGGAACGAAGGTTATATGATAAAACATGATCTAAACCACAAGCCATTAAAGCTCTAATGGCAGTTGGAGCAGTGTAAAATAAAGAAACTCGGTACTTATCGATTAATGACCAAAACCTTCCTGCATCAGGGAAAGTCGGAACACCTTCGAACATCACGGTTGTGATTCCCGACATCAAGGGTGCATAAAGCAAATACGTATGTCCTGTAATCCAGCCGATATCGGCTGTACACCAATAAACATCACTATCCTGCACTTGAAAAACATTCTTGAAGGAATACTCGGCATATACAGCATATCCACCGCAGGTGTGAACAACCCCCTTGGGCTTACCTGTTGAACCTGATGTGTATAAGATAAAAAGTGGGTCTTCAGAATCCATCGATTCTGCCTTCATCCAATTGGAAACATCTGCCATCTCCTTATGCCACCACACATCTCTACCCTCTTTCATTTCCGGGTCCCAATCAAGATGATTGAGGACTATGACTTTCTCAACAGAACTCGCTTGTTCTAAAGCCTCATCCACTACTCTTTTGAGCGACATCTGTTTCGTACCGCGATTTAGGCCATCACTGGTGATGACCAACTTGCAGTTTGAATCATTCACTCTGTCTGCTACCGACTGAGCTGAAAACCCTGCAAATATGACCGAATGAATTGCCCCAACTCTTGCACAGGCGAGTGTTGCAATAGCTAATTCGGGAACCATTGGCATATACAGGCAAACTCGATCTCCCTTTTCAATGCCATTTTTTTTGAGCACATTTGAAAATTTACAGACTTCAGCATGAAGCTGATTATAGGTGAGTTTTCTTGCTTTATCTTGAGGGTCATTAGGTTCCCAAATAAGTGCTGTATGATCACCTCTCGTTGCTAAATGTCTATCCAAGCAATTCTCAGTGATGTTAATTTTACCTCCTATAAACCACTTCACTTCTGGAGTGATAAAATCCCATTCTAATACCTTTTGCCATGACTTTTGCCAAGTTAATTTGGATGCGATTTCAGACCAAAAAAGCTCTGGATTATCCACACTGGATTTATATGCATTAACATAGTCGTTTATGTTACCAAATGGCTGAATACTCATAAATTTTTAATTTTAAAAAGGCAATATACTTGAGAGAAAACTAAGATGAAAGTGAATATTAGATAACGGCAAGTTTCATTTCTGCAAAATCCTGCATAGCGTATTTTACTCCTTCTCTTCCGATACCGCTTGATTTTATTCCGCCGTAAGGCATATGATCCATCCTAAAACCAGGGGCCGAATTGAGAATAACAGCACCGTACTGCAACTGATGATAAGCTCGTTTAAAGAGCTCAATATCCTGAGTAAAAATGCCACATTGAAGTCCGTATTTTCCAGAATTAGCCAACTTTATAGCATGTTCAACATTGCGAACTTTCTCAAGTATAGCAACAGGAGCAAATGCTTCCTCGGTAACTATTCTAATTGATGGATTTACATCCGACAGGATGGTTGGAGCAAAGAGATTAGCAGAATTATCTAACACCTGTCCTCCTGCAAGGAGCTCAGCACCAGTCTTTAAAGCTTCATTCGTCCAGTCAGCAATTCGATCAACTGCATCACTATTAATCATTGGACCATTAATTATGTTATCATCATTTGGATTACCTGAACGAATATGAGCTGTTTCTGAAAGTAAGAGGTCTTTAAACGTTTCGTAAATATCTTCAGCTACAAATATTCTCTGAGTAGAAATGCAAATCTGTCCAGCATAAATGAAAGCGCCATTTGCAGCTTGTTTTGCTGCATCTTTCAAGTTCGCAGAAGAATCTACAATGAGAGGTGCATTACCTCCCAATTCTAGCAAAACCTTCTTTTTCCCGGCAATGCTTTTAAGATACCATCCTACTCTATCGCTTCCAGTAAATGAAAGCACCGAAAAACGCTCATCCTTAACCAATTGTTCGGCCAATGAAATTTCACAAACAATCATGTTTACAGAGCCTGCCGGAGCCCCAGCCTCTGCAATAAGTGCAGCTAAACTTATCAGGCTAAGCGGACATTGAGGTGGAGCTTTGAGAACAATAGACGTACCCACTGCTAAGGCAGGGATGATTTTATGCAGTGCGAGATTCAATGGAAAATTAAATGGCGTAATGCCAAGAATTGGTCCTGTTGGGAAATACTTTGTAAAAGCAATTCTTGAATCTGCATTTTTTCCAAACATAGGAACCATCTCTCCATGAGCATTTCCTAGTTCTCTAATTCCAGAATCAATGGTTTTTAAACATCGCTTTAACTCTGATCTTGCATAAGTTATTGGCTTACCTGCCTCAGAAACTATAAGGTTTGCAAACCATTCAGAACGGTTTTTAAGCAGCTCGCGGATTTTTCTCAAAAGCTTTATTCTTTCGTCAATAGTCCATTGACTAAGTTCTTGAAATGCTTGAATGGAAGACGCAATGGCAGCTTCGGCATCAGCTTCAGTAATTTGAGGAACTCTGGCAATCAATTCTTGCGAAAATTTATCTTTTACGAGCAGTTCAGGTCCTTTTGCATCTTTAAGAAACCTATTGGCAATAAAAGGAAATGTTTCAGCTGAAATCATTCGATAAAGCTATGAAAATTGAATTTGCAATGGCTAATTCGAATGTTTAGAATATTAATATTTTCAACCATCTGTTTATTACTTTGATTCTCTTATTGAAAGAAACTTAAAATGTTAATTAAGTGGAGTTTTATTTTCTACTCGTAGCTAAATTAACAAATTCCTACCTCAGCCTAATTCATTAATAACAGCTAGTCGGAGCGTAAAATATGATCAAAATTCATTGGCTGATTAAATCAAAGAGTTTTTGAATTATTTTTAAACTTTAATCAAATTATCTATTTTCGGAAAATATTCAATGTAGTTTAAGATAAAATAACATTTAAATAAACTTAAAACATATAACTAGTTATGGCAAAATTAAAATTCACAGTAATACAGCCCGCACTGATGATTGGTCCTCAAGGAGTTAATATACCAGATGGAGTTCCGGTTTATTTTGGAGAAAGTTTTCCGAATGGCGATTGCCCGCCAATTTTTCCTCCAGCATTCGTTATTTCAGGAGGCAAAGCAGGTAAGAAATGGCTTGCTTGTCAATACCATACCCCCACTCATACTATACCAGGAATAGGCACTGTTGAGGAAATACCTTATTAATCAATCTAATAGAGACTTAAAAGTCTTCAGAGGAGCGATTGAATTTTCTTTGAGGTTTATTTTTCTAAGAGGTTAAAATTAAACTCCCTACCTCAAAACGGTTACTGTGCCTGATTTGGTGAACCATTGTTTATCAACCCACTGCACTTCTACAATCCAAGCAAATATGCCGCTTTGCACAAGGCTTCCTTCATACATTCCATCCCATGCATCCTCCAGACCTTGGCCATGGAAAATCTCCACTCCTCTTCGATCATAGATGTACAAATCGATGTTTAGGACGCCCTCTCCCCAAGCTCTGAATGTTTCATTGAGGCCATCCTGGTTTAATGTTACAGCCGTTGGCAGATATACTCTGAATGGTTCTCGAAGACAAATAGTTCGCGTTGTTTTTGAATCACAACCGTTCGAGTCGGCAATGCTTAATTCGACAGTATATTCCCCGTGGGTTTGATAATCGTGATTAGGATTTTGACCTTCGATGTATTCAATTTCTTCCCCATCTCCGAACGACCAAGTTCCAAATGCACCTCCAGTGCTCAAATCAATGAAATTGACTTCTTCAACATCAAATGGAATGCATTCTAATGCAGGGTTAATTGAAAATTCTGCTTGTACTAATGGGTAGCCCGGTAGGCTGATAATAGTATCTACAGCACATCCTGTTGCGGTATCCTTTACGCTTGCCGTGTAACTAAATGAGCTTTGTCCTGGAAGCGGAGTTTGCATTCCATAGGTATCTCCTCTCCAAGAGATTTCATATTCGCCACCATGAACTCCACCAATTTCAGCTGATGCCTCTTCACCATAACAAGCAGGTTCACTAAGAAAGACCTCAAAATCAATACGATCTTGAACTACAATACTAACCGTATCTTTTAACAAAGAGCATCCATCGGTAATTCTAAGAGTGTAATCGGTGGATTGCTGTGGACTCAAAATATGCTGTTGCAATGGAGGTAAATCATTACTCCAGATATAAGAAATCAAGCCCCCACTTCCGCCGTAGGCGTTAACCAAAACAGAAGTAAACTCACCAAAACACAAAGTATCTTTTGAGACGAAAAGCGAATAACCGATAGCGGGACCAACAGTTATGAGCACAGAATCACGGCTTTGGCAAAAACCTGAGCCTATTTCAGCATAAAGCCAATGTTCACCTTCGCCAGCTACAACCGGATTAAAGCTTAAAGGAGCCACGTATCCTAGTCCGAAAACATTTGCCGCAGTGGGACTAAGTTCAATAGGATAAAGAGAATCAACAAAGCACAGAATTCCTCCGGGACCGCCAATTTCAACCTCTCTGAAATCTTCAACACTCACTTCGATTGTATCGCGACAACCATCGGGCGATTGATAAAAAATGCTAGCCATGCCTTCACCTGCAAGGCTAGGATCAAACAAAGCGACCTCAGAGTCGGCAATTCCATCGCCAGCAAACTCACCACCAGCAGCGTAGTCAGGAATTGGGATATCAATTGGAGGAGCCTGCTCGCAAATACCCGGTAAATCAGCTGCAAATGACTGTTGAACAATGAAATAAATAGAATCGGCACAGGTATTCTGCTCAAAAACAAGCAAATGCACGCCACTGCCAGCTAAAGAAGCATCGAAATAAGACAAATCGGGATCATCGCCATCAACAACACCGGCACCAGACCAAAGCCCTTCCCAAGGATCAGTATCGAAATTATCTCGGTTTAACTCTATTCCTTCGTCTCCACTGCAAAAGACTTGATTTTCAGCTCCAATGTTTGTGTAGAAAACAAAAATGCGAGATGTGTCAGTACAGCCGTTGGGGTGACTATAAATCAAATCGGTATTAAAGCCATTGCCATTATTGAAACCTGGATCAAAAGTCCCAGTAATTGATACACCGTCGCCGCTCCAACTTCCTCCGTTAGGAGCGAAATTTTCTAATGCATAAGGCTCCTGAGTAGGACAAGCTGTAGAATTCCAGCCAGCCCAGATTTCCTTCACATACACTTCAACATCCTGAGAACAACCATTTAAGCGATATTCTAAAGTGATTAAACCTGCATCCACTTCACCTGGATCGAAAGTTCCAAGCAATGAATCAACAATGCCTTCGCCATACCACCTTCCACCCGGCGGACTTAAAGGAAAAGTAACAGAAGCATCACTTTGGCAAAGCGTATCTGTAAATACTGGAACATTCTCAATATCATCTACATACACCGTAATATCTTCAGAACAGCCATTTACTGAGTAAGTTATCAGGTATTCACCTTCGGTGGAAGGGTCGAAAATTCCACTATTGCTTACTTGTGGACCAGACCAAACGCCACCAGCAGGAGTAAAACCGAAAATTTGAAAAGCATCAGAACCCGGACAAGCAGCCTGAGCAAAACCAGCATTGATGGGCAAAATGGTAATCTGAGTGGCCGTTGTGCAGGTTAAAGTTGGAGAAACTTCGTAAACATAGCCAATCACATTTACACCAGCCATGGCTGAATCGCCTGTAAATTGACCTGTTTCAGAGTCAGTTATTCCATTTCCTAACCACTCACCACCTGCAGGCGATGCATTGAGTAAAAAAGGTGGTTCCGATTGGCAAACTGTTGATGCAGTGGGAACTGAAGCCGGAGCAGCGACAAAAATACTGACTGAGCCGCTTGAAGCCACTGCAGGTGAAGTATCGTCTACTGTTAAGGTAATTGTGCTTGTTGAATTAAGGCAAGCTTGAATGGGACCAGGTCCGCTGGCTGTAATTCCCGACCAGTAATACGTATAGTTTCCGTCTCCACCAGTTACTTCAGCAATAATCTCAACACATTCGCCAAAGCAAATAGAATCACGAGCAGGAAGTAAAGTCACCACAATGGGACAATCAACCACATTAAAATCATCCTCAGTTATGAAGGTCCACAAACTGTCGCAGGCATCGAGATAATTGGTGGTTAAAGAAAGAGTGTAAAGTCCACCGAGATTAATTCCTTCTGCAAAAGTTAGAGAAATGGAGGTAGCGCTATCACCTAAACAATTAATTGGATTTGCAGATGTAATTCCTTGAGGAAGAGGACCATCCAGCTCAAAAGCTGAAGTGTAAATTGAATCACAATGAAGTGGCTTACTTAAGTTCACAATGGCGGTTGAGCTTGAGCAAGCCGGTACGGGAATGATAGCTGTTATTTGAGGGGGAATGGGTGGGACTACTTCAGTAGTCCACTGCGCGAGCCAGCCGGTGCATGCCACATTTGCGTCACTCACGAAATGTAATGTGAGGCAACCTGATGAAATACTTACTGCTGGTGGAGGGTCAGTTCCTGAGTAAGCTGGTCCAATTTGAGGATAAGTTTCATCTGGCCCAGCGTGAAAGGTGAGTGAATCAAAGCCAACCTCAACACAAAAGAACTCAAAAGCCATCGTGAGGGTGCCGGGAGCATCTAGGCAGATGGTGAAAGTGAGGTTGCTGTTGTGCAAATAATCTACTCCATCGCCACCCGAATCATAGAGAATACCCTTGCATTCGGTAACGGTGGTATCGGCCATATCAAATTCCAGCTGTGCATTCAGTTGAAAAGAAAGCACGCAGAGCAGCACAAAAGATATGTAGCTGATTTGACTCATTGTCTAATTACAACCAAAGGATCAGAGCTAACTAATTCACTCCATTTGCCATTTTGATCGCGTAGGCGGATGTCTAATGAAAGGGTTTCGGAATCTCCGTTACCTAAAATGAATAAGGGAGGCAGTTCAACTCTAAGAACTCCCCGAATGAATAATGCTGTACCTGCTGGAGCCAATGGCTTTACATGATAAAAGTCGGGTGTGGTGAGCCTTGAGTCTTTAATTTCTAAATCGAGCTTATCAGGGTTCTCACTTCCTAAATCACCATTTTGATCTTCGTATTGAAGTTTAATGATTAATGAATCCTGGAATTCGGTGATTGTATCAGCAGAGATTGATAGAATAGCAATGACTGGTGGACTTGGAGGAGGAAGGTTTTCTTCCTTCTTGCAGGCAGCCAAACAAAGCATAAAGATTATACTTAGCGCAAACAGGAGATATTTCAAGTTATTCATCAATTGCCTATTTGAAATGAATAATATCGTTTAATGTATTCAGCGCTTGCAGCAACCGGAATTTCCGTAGGAGTTTCGCCACTATCTTGAATATATGCTCTAATAAACCTAGCTGAAGCATTTGGGATTCCGCTTAAGCTGACGCTGAATTTGAAACGAAATTCCACAGGATTTCCATCATAGCCTGTTTGAGTTATTGGGCTAACTAGTGTCAAATTCTCTTCTGCTTCAGCACTAAAATCATTCATAGAAGCCGAAACTTTGGCTTTCAGGTATTGAAGCTGATCTGTAGGTGTATTGTCATCAGCGCAAGCCAAATACACATCCACCGAAGGTGTACCAGGAGGTATTTCAATAGAACTGGTCTGCACATTCCTCGGAAAAGGAGTTTGAGAACCTGTTGCGCTAATAAAAATGCCTTTGAGCTGAGGAGGGAGATTTGATGCAGTAGGAGAATTCCCAAATACATCTTTGGCGCCAGCATTAATCCAAGCTTTTAGGTTATTGATATGCTCCTGACGTTTTGATTCCCAATCAGAGCCTGGATCAATTGATAGAGGCATAATTCCCGACTGGCCATCTATGTCATTGATTAATCTTTCAATAATTATTGATGCACTTTCATTTCCAGGAACTACTCTAAAGTTATATGTTCCTGAAGGATTGTTTTTTATGACAGGTTGAAGAACAAGTGTATTGTAAGAGCTTTCGATGGTTCTGAAATCAGGCTCAAACGTACCATCGTGGCAACCTGAATTAGCACAAGTAGGTGCGAAAATATATTGATGCAAACCTGCAATTGATGCAGGATCTGGCGGAGGAAATTGATTAGGACCTTGCGAAGTAGTATCAACTACTAAATCAAAGGGATTGACCTTCTCATCTTTCTTACAAGAGAAAACGACAAATGAAATAAACAGAAATGCAAGGGTAATTCTCATATTCTGTCGAATAAACTCATACTACCACCTTGAACGAAGCCAGCCGGCTGAACCTCTTGTTTAATACCAAGAATCTGAGCAATAGTTAATACATTATCTGAAGTCAATCCGATAGGATTTCCCTCTCCTCCTACTTCAAGTCCAGCGGGAACATTAGGACCAGCCATCATTGTAAACACACGCGACGAATTTTGATCGCTGTGATCATAGGCATACCAATCGTTGATATCCTTGATTGGATTATGATTTAAGTTTCTTCCACATTCAGGTGATGCTATAAGAATGGTATTAGAAGCCATCTCAGGAATCTGAGTTTGAATGTAATTCCATAAATGCCCAACCGCATGATCGGCCCTGTGAAGAGCACGTAAATAACCAGTAAAGTCGCTATGGCAACCATCAACGCTATTTAGGTTTACCACGGTCAATGCCGGCTTAAATGCTTGCATTACCTCACACGCAAATCCGATAGTTACGGCATCTCCATTTTCTGTTACCGGTGGCATAGGAATCAGATTTTGAGCTGCTTTCGTGTAAGTATCCTTCATAAAAGCTTTGATGATTTGCTTTTCATCATCTGTATTACCTAAACCTTCCAAACCTTGACCAACACTGCTAAAACTTTGATCTAGGAAATACTTCATCCTGTAAATAGGATCAAGTTCATTTTCAGGATGATATACCTTAGCATCAGCTAGATAGTCAAAACCCAAATTTCCAAAAGTCACTGTGGGCGCAAAGAAATTGGCTCCATACTGAGAGCCGTAATCAGGATGCTGTGAATAGTTTAACAGAGGCACTGAATTGCCAATGCCGTTTCCAACAAACCAGGTTTCAGTAGCAGAATATCCGCCGTGACGGCGCAAATATTCAAAGATGGTAGGATTTACAGGCTTTGACTTTAATCCCTGGGTGGTAACGGTACTTCCTTGAAGGAGATTATTCAAGCCACCGTAGTGACCGTTGCTTTGACTACTAACCTCACGAAACAGCGTACCTTGTTGCTGAAGCGTTTGATTTAATATTCTCGGAATTGGAGTTCCTCCGGCTGCCCCATTTCCTTGGTCTGTGCCATATACAATCTTATTTTGAGGAACATCACCGCTCATCATATTGTACATGATATTTCCATCCCAAGGCAAGCCTTGAGAATCATTCAAATAACGTTGTAAAACAGATTCCTGCTGACGCACACCACCAGCAAACAACACATACACTACATGAGGAGCCAATTGCTCACCGCTAGCTGCAAACAATCGCCCGGAGGGCAAAATATAAGGAGCTGCAAATGCACCCGCACCCACCAGCCCTGCGGCTTTCATAAACTTTCTTCTGTCCATAGTCATCAGTAGTAGAGGTATTCGTTAGACAATGCAAAGGCGAAGTACACCAGTTCGGCACTAAGCTGAGGATTGGTTTCTATAAAATTACGGTACCAAGTAAGCTCTGCTTCGGTTGGTATTCTTACAAAAAAGCGTTCATACGTATCAAGAATAAACTGATTTGGGTTAGCTCTCATCGCCGAATCAGAAGGCAACTGAACGCTGGGCTCATTCATGAAATTTGAAATGAGGACTTCCCTACCCAACTCTTTATCGCCAATAGATTCGAGGCAATCGATGATCTGCACGAGCTGATTTCCTGAAAGCGCCTGCTGAAAGAGGTTGGTATATAGAATAGAAACATACTGTTCTTGAGTCTTGAGCTTGGTTTTATCTCCGATAGAAGAATAAAGCTCAACGTTGTTCACTTCATATTGATCAGGATCAATTTCCTTTTTACACGAAGTGATGAGCGCTAAAGCGATGAGTGGTATGGCGAAAATGATTTTTCTCATGGCCTAGAAATTTGTGTATTCGTTTGAGATGAGCAAGCGTATTTGAAGCTCTTGAAGATTCTTATTCATACCATAAGTCTGAAGTTCCTGATATAACTCCTGTGAATTAGGCTCACGTGCCAGAATGGTAACGTATGACCAAATAATTACCCCCTGCGTACATTCGTTGCTTTGACTTACAATTTCAGAAAAGTCAGCCTTTGTTTGACCAACTCTGTTGAAGAGGTTTCCCGCCACATTGTCCTCAACCATAGCAAAGCCAATACTGAATTCGTTTTGGGTAGGAAATCTGAAAAGCAAATCGTTGAAAGCTGCATTCACAAAATTGAATGAGTTCATATTGATTACATCGTAAATCTTATTCTGAAGCATGAAATTGAGCTGCTCCTGAATACTTATTTCGCCTGATTTTAATCTGGTATCAGATGTCAACACATTCACAAGCTTGTTGTATCCGTCCATGTTTTCATCGTACCCAGCTTGATTGAAACTAAGTGAATCGCTTATGGCATTGCTTCTTAAAATCTGGGCTTCATCTTCTAATGCTTGGTCAGAAACCCCTTCGAGAAGTCTAATTTTATTAAGCTCATAGATTCGCTTGAAGTAGGAAAGAGAATAGCTTGTATCACCTTGACGAAAGGTGCTGTCGAACATGATTTTTCTGACTAACGCTTCGCGGGATGTGAAATCGGCATTGGATTGCTGCAGGGTATAAGTTTCTAAAGCCATCTCATCATCTAATGGCTCACGACCAATTAAGTCAATAAACAATCGGTTGACATAATTGCGGATCTTAACAGATGAAACCTTAGAATAAGGAGGAGCATCATTATCGGGAATGAGCTCGGAACTGTCTTTTTTGCAAGACGAGAAAAGTACTATTAAAGAAAAAAAGGTGGTGAGGAATCTCATTCAGCTGGCGGTCTCTTTCTAACAAATCTTGGTACAAGTTAGGACGAGAAAGCTTTGATTCCAAAACAGTTCTAAGAACTAAATGAATTTATATTGTAAGAAAATCGAAGCTTTCAAAAAGAATAATTTGCCTACTGAGATGAAAAATCAAAGCATTATTAGTGATTGCTGCAAAATCGTTAATAAAGTAGAACTGATGAATTTAGTCGATTCTGAGAAAAGTGGAGGTCGCATTTTGTAATACGATGAATTGCTTGCACAATTTCTTACAGACAAGTACATCTAATTGAATAACAGATACTTACAATGAATTATTATCAAATTCGATTCTAAAGTAAAAACCTGAGGCCAACCACACTGGTAAAGCATTTGCCAGTTTTTGATCGATTTTAGAGATGGTATTCAAAGGAATAAACGGAAGATATGTCTCAACAATTGGAGCTAACACATACGCTTTTCTAACCTCTGAAACTTTCATTCCCAATGGTTTTAGCTCTTTTCTCATGCGAGGCACGGTGAAGAAATTAACGTGAGGTGTTTCGTAATTCTGTGAATAAGGCTCTTTCTTCCCTAACACACTCTTAACTTTAAGGATGAAGTTATTCAAGCCCATTTTGCGCATTAGATAAAGAGGTTGCATGGCAATCTCGAAAGGACCTCTTCCATTAGGAACGGTAATGAGCAGCTGCATGTCCTTATCGGCATTATCTGCAATGTATTTCAGAATTTCAGGATAAATATCGATATGTTCGAGCACTTCCGTTAAGATGATGAACTTCTTGCCTTTAAGCGGAGAATCTTGTAAATATTCGAACTTAAATTCAACGTTTGGCAGTTTGTTGGCTGCAATAGCAATATCAAGTGTTGGTTGGTGGATATCAATTCCAAGAATATGAGAATCTTTGATTAATCCCAATGGAATGGTAACGTTTCCAGTACCAGCTCCTACATCAAGGACTTCCACCGTTTGATTAGGAATCCTCATTTTCTCAATGGTATCGTAAATCCACTCAAGTCGGCTTAAGTGACAAGGATACTCGGTATATTCAGTGTATTGTAGTGCTTCTTTTTCCATCAGAACTTAATTCCTGCTTTTTTCAAAACTCGTTTAACGGTGTTTTTGAGTGTTTCTTTTACATCGGTTTTAATCTTCTTGCTGATACCTTCTTCAGGCCTGGCCTTAAAAATTGTATCATGATACCCTTTAGCACCTTCTCTCAAATCGGTGTAGTAATAACCGTAAAATGACTTTCGGGTAACTCCTTCAGGAACATTTATTTTACCATAACCGTGATAAGAAATCTCATTCGTTTCAAATATCACACAGCGATTAAAACTTGGCAAATAAGCTTGTTCTAGTTTAGAAACATCTTTATTCCACATTTCAATCAAGCCACCATATTCCTTTTTCCAGTCTTTGTTGAGGAAGATAAGTAGGTTAACTCTTCTATGAATATTCTGGACGTGATGTATGTTAAAGTCGATATGAATATCGAGGTAAGAACCATTCCCACCTTGGTGGACGCCCATTCCCAAAGCATCATCAGCAGAATAGAGGTTTTCAATGCCCGTAATTTTACTCATCGCTTCGTAGAAGTCCTTTTCATTCAAAGCTTTCTTAAGCTCATAGAAATCAGGATGATAGGTTTCAAAGCCAGCTCCTTCAGATTTGTGTTCATTTAAACCTTGATAATTGCGACTCATTTGATTGAGTGCTGGAAAATGTTGAAACAACGATTCGGCAAAGTCTTCGCTGAGGAAATTATCAATCACCACATGGCGATAGGGCTTTGCTTGATTAAACTCTTCATTTAGTTTCTGAAGATTAGTATCAGAGTAAAATGATGAAGGAATGATGGACATTTATATTTTTTTAGGGGCACAAAGATAAGATATGCCTTGAGAAAGCATTGATTAAGAGCATAAAAAACTCCCGGAGAAAATGAATTCAGCCGGGAGTATCAACAACCAGGTAATATTTATCTTAAAAATGGAAATTCAACCTTAGGGCTCCTGTCGTTGTTCCGGTTAAGTTACGATCGGTATCAACCATAAAGCCACCTCTTGAATTACTTTCAATGGTTTGTTCACCAACAACAAATGCGGTTCCGTTATCTCCAATAGACTCTAAAGATCTTGAAGAAACTCCCATACTCATAAATGACACTCCCCAGCCGAATTCACCTGCTAGCGAAATTTTAGGGCAAATGAAATATTCAACACCGATAAATCCTCTTAGTGTAAGTCCAAAAGAACTACCGTCTTTTACTTCAGTAAGTCTACCATCATTGCCATAGGTATCAGTGCTAAAGTTTGAAGGAATATTGGTAGAAGTATCTGCAAAACTACTTGTAAGTGCAAATAGAGAAACTGTGTCATTCAAAGCATTACCATAAGAATAAGTCCTACCCGAATTACTGAAGCTGATCATTAAATCGCCTCCATAATACCCTTGAAGTCTTGTAGAGCCTCTTCTCCACTCCATACCTCCGCCTATTCCAATGAAAGACGACTTCTCGGTATATTCATCTTGAACCAAAGTTGGTAAAGCAGGATAAACTGGAGCTGTTGCACCCCATTGTCCGATGTCATTTGTCCAATTTCTTGAACTCAATCCAATTCTAAGAATTCCTCGGTAAGCTTTGTTTTCGGTGACAAAGTATTTACCAATAATAGTTTGCTGAGAGTTCAGAAACTGCTGAGTTGGGGCAAAGTTCCCTCCAATACTTAGCATATTTCCTACATAATTAAGAAATGGTGTTGCATCTATTCCGAATGACCAATCTCCTTGTTCTGGTAAATAAGGTTCGCCCTTCTTTGAAGTTAGCTGTGCACTCAGACTACTAAATGCAAAAGCTAAAATAATAGCAAGTACTTGTTTTTTCATGATGTGTGATTTTGGTTATCAAACAAATTTTAGATAAAATGTCCTGATAATGAGCACACAACAAAATGGTTTATAAACAGGTGTATGTTTATAAACCCGAACCACTAAAGAATATTAATTTGTCTTGAAAAGCCCTGTTCTAAGGTGATAAAGGTTTCTGTTCTTTGAATTCCTGGAATTGCCTGTATCTTTTCGTTAAGTACTTCTCTAAGATGATTTGTATCGCGACAAAGGATTTTTGCAAAAATGCTGTAAATACCTGTCGTGTAATGAAGTTCTACTATTTCAGGAATCTCGGTCATACGTTCACGAGCATCAGAATAGGCCGAACCTTTATCAAGAAAAATTCCAATAAATGCACAAATATCGTAACCAATAACGGTAGGGTTTACAATTAACTGAGAACCCAAAACCACACCTATTTCAATAAGCTTTTTCATGCGAACATGAATGGTACCTGCAGAAACATCGAGCTTTTTAGCTATTTCGGTGTAAGGAATAACAGCATCCTCCATTAAAATAGTCAGGATTTTTCTGTCGAGTGAATCAATATCTGCGCCTTTACTCATTGTATTGTGTGGGATAAAATCAATGAATGATTCAAAATTATCGGGCAAATATAGAATTAAATTGGACGATTATTAATATAAACGACCTAATGTTATTTATTTGATAATTCCTGAGCTCTTTTTTCTGCCTGCAGGATTCCTTCTTGTAAATGCTCACCTAAATGGTGCATTTCAAAACTGTTCAAAGCCGCTTCCGTAGTGCCTCCTTTTGATGCGACAGCCTTAATCAACTCATCAAGATTTTTGTCTGCCTGATTAATCAAATGAAAGGCACCCAGCATGGTTTGCTTCACCAACATAGCCGAAACTCCTTCCTCTAATCCCATTGCATTTCCAGCTTCAATCATATTCTTAACCAGATAAAAGAAATAAGCAGGGCCACTGCCGCTCAAAGCAGTAACTGCATCCATTTGCGATTCTTCGTCAACATATACAGTTCTACCAGTGGTTGAAAGCACATTTTCTGCCTTTCTAAGTTGCGCGGCTTCCACCCGCGGATGAGCATAAATGGCAGTAACACCCATTCCCAAAGATGCTGGTGAATTAGGCATTGCGCGAACAATAGCATGATGATTCAATTGCTCTTCAATGAAGGCGATTGAGGTACCCGCCATGATAGAAAGCACTACATTTTTCTCTGTTAACCTTCCGGCGAGAGCCTGAGCCAACAATTTAAAATCCTGCGGTTTAACTGCAAGAAGTATCAATTCGCTTTCAAGAATTCGGTCATCATCAGGTGTTACCACTTTGCCAAAACCCAACTTCTTGAGTTCCTCCACCCTTTCAGCTGATTTTTCTACTAATAATAATTCGTCGGCTTTTACTAACGAGTATTTTAAAAAGGCACGGGCATAGATCATTCCCATGTTACCGCAGCCTATTAAGGTAATCTTCATCTTTTAAGTATTTTAAAAACATCCCCCGAAAGGGGAAAACCAATTTATGCTTCTTGTTTTAACCTTCTATCGAACCAAAACGTCCCAAAAGGAAGTAAAGAACAGATAAATGCTAGCAATACTTTCGAGAATTTCCACTTACGATCAATCCATACCGAAATCAAGCTAAATCCGAATGCGACAAAAAGCAAACCGTGAATCCAGCCACCAACCTTAACCGGCAGAGGTAAATCAGCCATGTATTTTAATGGCATAGCAACGAATAGTAAAAACAGGAATGACCATCCTTCAGCGATGGCGATTATTCGGAATCTATAAAGTGGATCAGAAAAATTCATTGATTTATCAAGGTGCTATGACCTGTTATTTGAGATTAATTCTTGGCGATAATTAAAGGGAATTTCCTCGAAAAGCATTTCACCGGAAGTTAATGCTAACAAGGTTTTATCAGGAAAAATATAGGCTAATGCGTTTTCACCCAACTTCTCAATAATTTCTGATTTAAGGCTTTCCCATTGCCTTGCGGATTCCTCTTTAAGATGCTCCTTTTCAAGTTTTAGCTTTTCACGTTCTTCAAAACTAACTCTTGAAGTAGGCTTGAATTTCAGCAATTCTAGTTTTTCGGCTTCGCCGGATGATTTTAAAAGAGCATCACTCAACTCATCGGCAACATCCTGAGTTTTCACTCGTGGATGCAAACCTCTTCTCTTCATCCAATCATCTAAAATTTCAGGGTGAAATACCACATCCATCAGTAAATGCTTGTCTATAACTTGATAACCTGGCTTGTTTAATTCCTTAGCGTATCTATCTCTCACCTGCAACAAAGAATTGTAAACGTAGAGTTGAAAATCGGGTAATTTTTTCGCATCGTCTTTATTGTAAAGCTGTCCTTCAGGCTTCGCTTCAGCACCATACAAATCCCAAAACGTGTTCTCTTCTTCGAGCCAAGATATAATTCCTTTTTCCTGAGCCTGCTCTAACAATCTTTCTCTTAATTCAGGCAACCAAGCAACATCCTCGGCAGCATATTTAAGCTGTTGTTCAGAAAGAGGACTTCTGGTCCAGTCGGACTTTTGCATGCTTTTATTCAGCTCAACACCAATAATATTCTGCAATAAATTCAACAAAGAAAACGCTCCATAGTCGAGCAATCGAGCAGAACGTTCAGTATCAAAAATATTTTTGGGTTTACACCCGAGCTGATTCAAAAGTTGAATATCCTCGCTGGGCGCATGCATTACTTTAATAATTCTCGAGTCCTCAAAAAGCGCGAATAAATCGTTCAGGTCATGCAAAGAAAAAGGATCAAAAAGCCAGCATTTATCACTACCAAAAACTTGAATCAAACAAAGAGTAAAACCGTATGCATAGCGATCACGATCAAACTCCACATCCAAAGCCAACACCTCACATTGCTTCAATACGGCGACCGCTCTGAGCAAGTCCTCAGGTGTTCTGATGTATTCATAATTTGGCTCATTCATGGCTGGCAAATGTAATAAAATGAGGCAGAAGAGGGAACGTGAAAGTGGATGAAAGAAATAAGTCTGAAGACTCAATGAAATGCGAAATATGGCTTCAATGTTTAAGACTTTTCGATGCCTTTACTGATAAAGCATTTATTAATTGCCATGAACAACGTCTCAATCCTTGTCAAATTCCTAATAAAAGGGAGAAGATAAAATATACTTATACTTGAAAACTATTCTCTCTATGCCATGCTATAAAATCAAGAGAAGGAGCGTATTCTTTTTTGTGGGGAAGCAATAATGGCTTTCGGTTAAATTGACTTATGGCATAGCTTGAGTTTTTATCCTCCATGAAGGATTCAGAGATAATTACCCTGTAATCGTCAGATATTGCAATTAGTCCTCGATCAAAAGCACGATGCAGAGTTGGAGTGAGACAAATACCATTTTGGATGGTATCGATATGATTTAAGGACCAAGGTTGAATATGGCATGCATCAACCATACTAATGCTAAGGGTAGAGCTTACTTGCAGCCCACTAATGGCGCATCTATAATTGTAAATCTTTGGAACTCTTTGTTTGAAGAGTGAACCCCGCACTTCGTATTCCATTTCGGTTTCTGTATCAGTGACAGCTCCATTTAAAAATATATTTTCTTCAAGCTCTAGGTAAAGTTTGGTCGAAGCTTCTATCTGTGTATATGAAAGCGATGAATCTGGAAAATACTTATTAATAAGTATGGTTCTGAGAACTTCTCTTTCGATGGGATTTAGCATAGCATGATACAATTCAGGAGATAGCTGGGCATATTCAATATACTCGCTCATTGCCTTTAAACTCTTGGGCGAATTGCTAGAAGTTAGCATCCGTTCAAATCCTGAAATCGTTTTTAAATGCCAAAATCCTGATGATTGAAGGTGATAAAAAGGCATGTGAATCAAGAGCTTATTGCCATATTCCGGTGAAAGTAACAAGCCTATCTTTTGAAAATAAGCAACCAATTCAGGACTAAAATCAATTCTATTATCATAGATTAAACCTTCTTCAAACAACTGAGCAACAGCCAACAACAAAGCAATCTTATGAGGAGAGGTTATCTTACCCTTTTTATTTGGGCGAAGATTGAGCAGTTTTTTTTCGAGGTTTCGGTTCAAAAGTATTCTCCTAAAAATATTAAGCTAAAGTAGTGAAGTAGTTTAAAAGGAGCTTTGTTTATGGCTGTAGCCAACGCCGCATAGGCCGCGGAAAAGTATATCTACCAAAAGAAGATTTATTATTTCTAAAACTGATCTAAGAGATTCTTCCCAAAAACCATCTACAAGCAGACGAATTGCTCAGGTTTAATATGGATTGAGCAAATTTTCTTGGATTTACTTTTTTGTTTTGCGCCATTGCCATGGCGGGATGGGATTATTGTCTAACCAAAGTCCTCTTTTTGAAGTCCTAGCTTGCTTTTCAAGCTTATCGTAACTCATATCTTTTGAGTACTTTTTGAAATGCCAGGCATAGCCTAACTTCACCATCTCTTTATTAATATTTAATCCATTCAGTAAAAATAATTCCCCTAAATACCTTCCATATCTATCTTTTGATTTCCAACGAACTTCTATAATCTTACCGAAAACAAGGTCGGATAAAACCAACTTAGCTTTACTTCCAAAAGCTTGATTCTTTTCAGGTGCATCAATATGCAGAAGTCTAATCCGTACCTCCGCTCCTTGCATCATTATTCCTATGGTATCTCCATCTTTTACCGAAACTACTTTTCCTTTAAAAGACTCTAAAATTTCGACTTTAACAAGCTCTCCCGCAGGAATTGAAAGTGTAAAGAAGAATAAAATGCAGAGGGTGAGAGTATAACGCATGTTCAAAAGTAAATAAAGAAACTTTATCCTATTCCTTACCTTTGCAACCCATTTATGTCACAAATAATTCAACTTCTTCCTGAACATGTTGCTAATCAAATTGCAATAGGTAAATTCCTTCAAAGACTCGTTGGTGCTGACTACTAAATCATAATAAAATACATTTGGAGTTTTCAACAACTGAGTTTCAAAGAGTAATAAAATCAAGTATGCCACTCAAAATCCAATACGCATCTGATCTTCATTTAGAATTCCCAAGTAACCTTAACTATATGAACATGAATCCTTTGCAGCCTGAAGGAGACATATTGGTATTGGGTGGTGACATTGTCCCTTTTGCTATCATGGATAGGTTTCAAGATTTTTTTTCTCTTTTATCTGATCAATTTGAAGCAGTTTATTGGATTCCAGGAAATCATGAGTATTATCATTTTGACATAGCCAAGCACAGAGGCATTTTGAATGAGGAAATTCGTAGCAATGTGTTTTTGGTCAATAATGTTAGTGTTGTACATAGGGATGTAAAATTGATATTCTCCTCGTTATGGAGTAAAATCAGTCCACAAAATCAGTGGCAAATAGAGCGAGGTCTGAACGATTTTCACCAAATCAAAAATAATGGATTTCGCCTGACGGCGGCAGATTATAATGAATTGCATGATGAAAGTTTGACATTTATTAAGAATGAATTAGATGAGTTAAAAGAAGATAAATTGGCAGTATTCACACACCATTGCCCTACATTCCTGAACTATCCAGAGCAATACAAAGGTGACACTCTAAACGAAGCCTTTGCTGTAGAACTCTACGACTTTATTGAATCTTCAGGTATTACTTATTGGGTTTATGGTCATCATCATACTAATACACCAGAATTCAATATAGGCAATACCAAACTCATTACCAATCAATTAGGCTATGTACAGCAGAAGGAGAACAGCTTGTTCCAAACAAATAAATACTTTGCTTTGCTATAAAACCATTCAAAGTAAAATCATCATGTAAAAATGCATAATGATTAACACTAAATACTTAGTCTATATCGAAGAAGTTCAATGCATTTTACCCTTGACAGCAATGATCCTAGATAAATTAAAAGAATCACGTTGAGACTTCGGGTAGTCAGGTTTTCGAGAATCCCCCCTTCCAACAATACCAAATAATTTCCTCCTAAATCCGAGCAATTATCTTCACTTTTAAATAATCCCAGCTTGCTCGCAAAACAATCCACTTTTCTTCTTCGCCTTCCTTCTTTTGTTAAAAACAATCACTTAAAAACCTTAGCTCTTTCCTTACCTTTGCAACCCATTTATGTCACAAATAATTCAACTTCTTCCTGAACATGTTGCTAATCAAATTGCCGCTGGCGAAGTCGTTCAGAGGCCTTCAAGTGCAGTAAAGGAATTGATGGAAAATGCCGTGGATGCCGGCGCCGATACCATTCAGCTTATCATAAAAGATGGCGGAAGATCTCTTATCCAAGTCATAGACAATGGTTGTGGCATGAGCGACTTTGATGCTAGGCTTTGTTTTGCACGGCACGCTACCTCCAAAATTCGTCAAGCAGACGATTTATGGCAAATCAGAACCATGGGTTTCAGAGGCGAAGCCATGGCTTCTATTGCGGCAATCGCTCAAATTGAAATGCAAACCCGACTTAAAGGGGAAGAACTAGGGACTTTAGTCCAAATTGAGGGTTCAGATGTGAAATCTCTCGAACCTTGTGCATGCGCTGAAGGGACTTCCATTTCTATTAAAAACCTCTTTTTCAATGTTCCCGCGAGGCGGAATTTCTTAAAATCTAACCCTGTTGAAACACGTCACATCATTGATGAATTTCAGCGCGTGGCAATGGCTTTTCCCGAAATTTCATTTAGCATGATAAATAATGGACAAGAGGTTTATCGATTGCCATCTGCTAATTTCAAGCAGAGAATTGTGGGATTGTTTGGTGCTACCATGAATCAGAAATTGCTTCCATTAAACGAAGACACGTCGGTTATTAGAATTAGTGGTTTTATTGGAAAGCCAGAAGCTGCGAGGAAAACCCGAGGCGAGCAGTTCTTTTTCATCAATAATCGATTTATAAAAAATTCTTACCTCAATCATGCCATTTCGTCGGCATTTCAGGATTTAATCACCTCCGATAATTACCCGGTATATTTCATTCGTTTTGAGATTGATCCACGAAAAATTGATGTAAATATTCATCCTACTAAAACGGAAATAAAATTCGAGGATGAACGCTCTGTCTATGCCATTCTCAAATCAACCGTCAGGAAATCAATTGCCTCTTTTTCCCTCTCTCCTACCCTAGATTTTGAATATGAGCAGGCTTTTGATATTCCCCTGCCCGGGGGAAGAGAAATCAAATCACCCGATGTGAAGGTGAATCCTGAATACAATCCATTCAATACCGGACAGCCAGTTTATCAACGGAAACAGCTCGATGAAATAGGAAGAATGAGTCAAGCTAGATGGGATGAGCTTGCAGGACCTTCGCCAAAGCAAAGCAATCAGATCATTGAAGCTGAGCGTGCTCAGCCCTGGATGCTGCACGGCAAATACATTTGCTGTCAGATTAAAAGTGGACTCATGCTGATTGATTTTCAAAGAGCTATTGAACGCGTCACTTTTGAGAACTTTTTAGAAACTGAAAAAGAGCATCATTCGTCCTCCCAGCAATTACTTTTTCCGGTTCAAAAAGAATTCAATGCCTCAGATTATGCTTTGATAGATGGATTAATTGACGATTTAAAGCTCCTTGGCTTTGATTTAGGTCAGTTTGGTAACCGCAGTATCGCAATTCAAGGAGTTCCGCCTGTCATTCAGAATATGGACGTTTCTTCTGTTTTGGATAAGCTTTTAGAGGAATTTAAGAATTCTGATCAACAGGTACAATTGTCTAAAAAAGAGGAGATTGCCAAACACCTCGCGAAACAAGCGGCTAGGCATGCCGAGCTTCCCGGAAGTCCTGAAAAAATGATGAGCATAGTAGACAAATTGTTTGCTTGTTCAAACCCCAATTATACTCCTTCGGGAAAAGCTATAATCAATACCATGAGCTTGGATGAATTAGCTTCTCGTTTTACAGGCGCCTGATTTTACTTTGCAAACAATCCATTAATTAGATTTATTATTTATAAATTTGAATAAAACAACCATAATGAATGGCAAGGTGATAAATACTCATAATCTGATTGACAAGCTAACTATATACGGGTATAAATTCCAAAAGAATGAAAACACCATCACTTTTTATCCTACACTTTTAAATCCAACAAAGATTACGTTGGGCGAAAAAAGAATTAAGATTCAAGGGTACTTTCTAAGAACCCGATTTTTTAATCGCCTTGAAATTACTTTTGGAATCTATTTTTTCATGCTGCTGCTTTCGCTTGAAGTGCAAGGCCAACAAGGCTTATTTTTAAGTGTATTTTCAGGATTTATGATGTTTGTAATGGCAGTCTTATTTATTCGCCTAGAGATATTAAAATCAAGAGTTTACAGTTGGCTTGAGCAAGCATGATGATAACATGTGAGTAAGTTAAAAGTAGGAAATCCCTCTAAAAATCTATTTTTGTGGGATGAAACATCTGCTTGCACCTTCTATCCTATCTGCCGATTTTAATCATCTCAGTAAGGATATCAACCTAATCAATGAAAGTGAAGCCGATTGGTTTCATGTAGATGTAATGGATGGGGTATTTGTTCCGAATATTTCTTTTGGATTTCCAATTCTTAAGCATGTAAAGAAAATCTCCCAAAAACCTTTAGATGTGCATCTGATGATTGTAAACCCAGATCGTTACTTGGAAGAATTTGCTAAAGCTGGTGCTGATGTTATTACCGTGCATCAAGAAGCCTGCGTTCACTTGCACAGAACCTTGCAAAGCATTCGCTCTTTAGGTATAAAAGCTGGAGTTGCTATCAATCCGGGGACTCCTGTAAGTGTTTTAGAGGATGTCTTAAATGATGCAGATCTGTTTTTGATTATGAGTGTGAATCCAGGGTTTGGTGGACAAAAGTTTATTCCACGTACCATTGATAAAATTCGCCAATTGAGGATTGAATTGGATGAGGCAGGCTCAAAAGCTGTCATCGAAGTAGATGGCGGGGTTGATGCTAGTAACTTTAGAGAAGTGATTGATGCTGGCGCCGACGTTATTGTCGCAGGAAGTGCCGTTTTTAGCAAAGCTGACCCTAGAGCTGCTATCAGAGAACTGAAAGGACTTTAGGTTTATAATTGCTCAGATAAGTTGAAGTTTTCGGGATAGGTTATTTTCGTTAAATACAATCCGCAAGCTTCAACACTAGATCCTGCTACTGTTCTGCTCTGTGAGTGAATAACTTCCTCAATCCATTCAGGAGAACGTTTGCCCTCTCCTATTTCTATAAGAGTTCCTACAATAGCTCTTACCATATTACGTAAGAATCGGTTAGCAGTAATTTTAAAAATGATTTTGTAATCCTCCACCACAAATTGAGCATGACTTAGATCGCATATGCTCGTCATAACTTGAGTATTAGTCTTTGAGAAACAAGAAAAGTCTTTTTTACCAAGTAAGTAAGAACAAGCCTTATTCATCGCCTCAATGTCTAATGGCTTGTAATGATAATAAGCTAGTCCATCTAGAAAAGGATCTCTTTCAGTTATTATCCAATATTCATAAGAGCGAGACAAGGCATGAAATCGAGCATGCGCATCATCCGCCATTCTGTGTAGTGAAAGAAACTGAATTCCTGGGAGTTTCATTCCAGTTAACCTAAGCACGAAATCTTTCAGATCTAATTCTCTTTTATCAAAATCGAAATGCAGATAAAACTCTCTGGCATGCACCCCAGCATCTGTTCTTCCACAGCCTATGGTTTCTGTAGAACTGCCTAATAGCTTTTCAAGAGAGTCATTAATAACCTCTTGAACTGAAACAACATTAGGTTGTATTTGCCAACCTCGGTACTGAGCTCCTTTGTATCGAAGTTTTAGGAAATATCGCACAGGCAAATATAGTGAGCTATCGTGAAGAATTTGTTATTTATACTAAATCTAAATAATACCGAACTACCAGTAAACAGTGATTTGCAGATATTGAACTTTTTTAGAAACACTGAAAATGAAACTTTTTTCAAGATTTTAATCTCAAAGCTTAAACAATTTTACCCATCATTCTGTTTAACGATTTACATAAAAACCTTAAACAAAATCATATGGAAACCATTCTTACTAACATCGTGAACATCCCAGTGGATGATCCAATTGCATTCACATTTTTTACAGGCTACATGGCTATGCTTGCTGCATCAGTCTTTTTCTTCGCAGAAAGAGGTTCTGTAAGTGGAAAGTGGAAATTATCAATGCTGGTTTCAGCGCTAATTACAGGTATTGCCGCAGTGCATTATTATTACATGAGAGATTATTATCTCGCAACGGGTGAAACACCAACTGCACTTCGTTACATTGACTGGACTTTAACAGTTCCATTGATGTGTGTAGAATTTTATCTTTTAACAAAAGCAGCTGGAGCAACAACTAGTTTGTTGTGGAAATTAATCCTCGCTTCAGTATTCATGCTAGTTACTGGATACATAGGAGAAGCATTCTCTGATGGTTCAAGCGGACACTCTGTATTATGGGGCGTACTTTCAACCGTAGGTTATGCTTATGTTCTTTACACAGCTTGGGTAGGAGAAGTTGCTCAGTTAGCTAAGAAATCAGGTGACCCTGCAGTAATTAAGGGTATCAGAGCTCTAGCATGGTTCGTTTTAGTAGGTTGGGCAATTTATCCAATTGGTTACATGTGTATGCCTGGTGGATGGTTGAATACTGGCCTTGGATGGGATTCAGCGAACATAGATTTGTTCTATAACATTGCCGATGCTATCAACAAAATTGGATTTGGTCTAGTAGTATACAGTATCGCTGTTTCTAGCCAATCTAAAACTGCAACAGCATAAATTAATCAGTATCTGTGAGCCGCATTAGGCTCACAGATATTAAGTTTTTAGTGTGCGATAATCCCATTTGAATTTTCTCACACGTTTGAAAAGTTAACTACATCATGAGTTATATCATTCTTCTCAGATATATTTAATGTTCATGTGAAGTTATCTTAAACAAAAAGAGTCGCCAAAAGCGACTCTTTTTGTTTTTATAGCTCTTCAACAGGAAATTCAGATTTAATTCAGAATTTTATTGAAACCTTTGAGCAATGAAGTTCCTTATCGTAGAAGATGAAATAAGCCTAGCGAAGGACATAAATACAAATTCTAAGATTCTATTCCTGAATCAGTTTCAAATAGAATTGCTCCACTTTTACCCTGGCCCATTCCGTTTTCCTGAGAAATTTTAGACTTGAGTTTACGCTAGGATTTTCATGAAAGCAGTTCATTTTAAGTTGCTCGTCTAATACTTTCCATCCAACCCGTTCGTGCAATTCCTCAAGCATCTGCTTAAGCGTAATTCCATGCAATGGATTATTGGGCTGAGAAACGGGCTTATCTGTCATTCTACTCTCCTAAAAGATTTTACTTACACCAAAGGTAAGTCCATAGGATGAATATCTCTGATTAATGCCTGAAGATTTCTCAAATATGGATTGAAGTGAACCTCGATATTCAGTTCTGGCAAATAATCCTAAACCGGGTCTTAGATAATAATTTAAATCTAAACCAAAACGCATATTAAAAACCATAGAATTAAACGTCTGAACATCACGCAAGTCGACAAATTCATCTAGCTCAGGGTCCAGATAAAACCCTCTTCTTTCTCTCATCAATCCAATAGAAACCCCCGAATTAATTCCTGCCGTTAATCTGCCAGTTAATGGAAATTCATATGTTATACTTAATGGGATTTCCACATACGATAACATGGTTTTAGAATTAAAGCCACTTGAATTAGCATTTACCTGCCCCTCCACAGTTGTTGTATCAAAGGCAACAAGAGTATCGGTTACATAATCAGTTGAGAAGTTCTGGAATTGATTTCCTTGCACATAGCTATAAAAAGGAGTTGTGACAGTATCATTACTATAAAAATCATAAGGAGTTATTGAAAGGACATCTCCTTTTAAATAGGGATTATAATCGACTTTTTCTCCATATTGATTAAGCTCTAAACCCGAATTAATGGTGAAGTTATTAATGCGGTATTTTACACCAAAGCCGTAAGACATGAAGAATGCTGCACTTTCCTCACTATTTCTACGGTTTACATAATCTGAATAAGTGCTTGATGATAATTTCTTGTCAACATAAAAGACGGAAGTGCTTAATTCATATTGAATAACATTTTTACGTCTGTTTTTAATTGGAGTAATGGGTTCTACTGTTGATTCAATAGTTATTTCTTCTGTTGATTCCGCTAATTGCGAATTCAAATAAAGCGGATTTAAAAAATCTATTTGCGTTGCTCGGGCTTTAAAAGAATTGTTCTCATTGACTTTTAGGCTATTTGAAATTTCATCAGAGCTATTTTGATTTTTATTTTTAGCACTTGCTGTCTCATTTTTCATTGTAGAAGCTTCAATCACATTACCCTTTGAATTTTGCAGAATGTCATTTGCTTGATCTCCCACAGATTTGCTTTCACTATTGCTTAAAGCTTCGGCAGAATTCTCGATAGGAGAAACTTTACCAGTAAACTCTTTCCCCTTCGATGCAATACCGACTCTTTCCGCTCCAGCATTTTCAGCTTTATCATCTGTTTTAATTCCTAAGGCATCTTTAATAATTCCTTCTCTATTTAATGCTACACCTTTTGATTTAGCTGCTTCTTTGCTTGCAACCTCAACTTTTATTTGCTCATTCTGTACGTCATTTGCTCCAGACTTTTTCTCATTTCCTACATCTTTATTCTTGTTTTCTCTATTCAGAACCTCATTACCTATCTCATTTTTCTGATTTATTACCTCCTCATTTATCAACCCAGTATGTTGAATCTCAGATTCAACAAGTTCATTCTTTACCCCCAAATTTTCTTCTTTTCCAGCATCTTGAGTCTTAGTTACTAGACCATTGGAATTATTTACTAAATCTTTATTCTCCAATCCTAGATCATCTTTAAGAGTGTAAAATACAATGGCAGAAATAAGAACAATTAACAATCCTGCACCCTTAGCAAAAGGAGAAATCCTTTGCCAAAAGCTTTGCTTCTGAAAGTGCTTATCGAGCAATTCTTCGGCACCTGGCCAAAAATCGTCGACTGAATATTTTTCTTTATCGCTCATGATGTCAAACTTTTTTCTCTTCCTAGTAATTCCTGCAACTTCAAACGAGCTCTCATGAAATGTACTTTGGAAGTGTTGGCTGAAATATTTAGCAATTCAGCAATTTCTTCGTGTTTATAACCTTCAACCGCATATAGATTAAAAACTGCTTTACTCATTGGTGGTAAATGATCTATGGCGTGTTGAATATTTGCCATTTCTGCTTTACCTGAAAATTCATCGTGTGAGGGTTCGCTGTGAGTATTTATTATGGCTTCATCTTCAACCAAATCGACATGATGTTTATACCCTTTATTTTTTCTGAATTCATCAATAACATGATTCAAAGTGATGCGCCTCATCCAATGAAAGAAAACTAACTCTTCGTGTTTTTCAATTGCTTTATCCATCGATTGAATCAACTTCAAAAAGCTCATGTTCACCGCTGCCTTCAATTCATCTTCCTGCTTCAAATAACGACGGCAAATCTTCACCATATCTTCAAAACACCACTTGTATAATTCGAAATGAGCCTTTCGGTCATTCCCCTTACACTGGATTAATAGTTTTAGTGGTGGATTCTCCATAGGAAAAGCCCTTCGCTTAAAAGCGAAGGGCTGTGTTGAAAGGTACTTATTTTTTTACAATCTTATGGATTGAACGATTCTGATTTGAGTCAGAAATTTGAAGTAAATAGACTCCTGCCTTTAGGTTAGAGGTATTTACTTGCAAAGTGTTTCCATTCATAATGCTCTGCTGAATCAATCTTCCATTAAGAGAGTAAATCTCAACAAGTGAATTTGAATCATTAGAATTGCTACTCAATTGTAATACACTTTCAAACGGGTTAGGGAATATGGTATAAACTTTATCATTAATAGGATCAACTGTATTCAAGACAAATCCGGTTGCTTCTTGTGGACTTTTAACATTAATAGTAAACCCAGCAGCGCTAACTTTACCACCAATTATTCCATTATCGCCTATGATTATTGAATCACAGTAGATAGCTGAGCAAAAAGGACCACTTACTGTAAGACAGAATTCAAACGCTCCTGTACTAGCAACTTCAATACTTGGAAAAGCTCCGCTGGATGTGATGCTAATGCCTTCACCTGTTAAGGTCCAAGAAAAATCAAGGTCTTGTCCACTAGAACCGTTCACAACGGTCACCTCAAATGGATTGTCCTGAGAGATTACAAACTCAGCATAGCAAAGAGAATCAGGCCAGAAAATATCTTGTTCGGGAATAGAAACCATTTCACAATACGTATCTGTACAATTTCCATTAGCAACAGTTAAACATACCTCATAATTGCCTGCTTCATTGTAATTATGGTAAGGATACATTTCAGTTGATGTTGCTCCATCACCGAAATCCCAAGCATATGATGTTGGTGTATTAGTGTAATATCCTGTTGGGATAAAATATCCTACTAAAGCAGAAGTACTTGCCCAAAATTCAGCATTGCAATCAGGTGTAACAATGTTGGTATCATTATTAACAAAGATTGGAAAGCATATAAAACAATCATTTCCTGAGGCATTAAAGATATTAGCACACACCAAATAATCTCCGTCATTCTGGAATTCGTGAGAAACTTCTCCAGTGGCTGCTACAGATGCACTATCGCCAAAATCCCAAAGGATATCTGTGTTTACTCCAGCAATTTCAAAGAAATACTGATTTGGATTTGCGGGTGAAATACTGTAAGAAATTGAATAATTACAATCACTAGAATCTTGCAAAACTGTTACTGTAATACAGGTTGAGCATTCGAGTACTTGATTGGTTGTAATATTTGCGCATACATTATACACTCCAGCTTGGCTAAAAGTATACTCTAAATTTCCTCCAATATATTCAATATTATCTCCAGTAATAGTCCAAAAAACAGTGTTTAAGAAATTGCCCGAAGACTCGAAAACGTAAACATTTGCGTTATCCGGAGCAATACTATAGGTAATTGAACAGTCCGAACCCGGTACATCAACAAATAAAGCCTGAGTTGAAGTACAAACTAGCATTGAATCAGCATTATAAATTTCTAATATAACACTGTCAAGCATCGACTCGGTGTAAGTATGATTCACCGAAGGACCAGAAGTATACTCACTGTTGTTTTCAAGAATCCAAAAGAAAAAATATTCATTTGGCGAGAAATCATTGCTGGGACCTGTAAAGGTATATTGACCAGCAGCTCCAGATGGATTAATTGTAAAATCGCAGGTTTGTGCATTCAGAGCAGCTACTGCAATAAATAAGCTGGCTAAAAAGGTTGATAGTTTTTTCATGATTTAGAGTTTAGTGATTCTGACCTAAAACACGAGACTGAATCAAAAAACGTTTACACTGCCATGAAATTAATTTAAAGACAACCTACAATCTACTGATTAACTGATATTTAAATTTATTTATTCTTTATTTAAGTCAGTTTATTTCACTGCCTTTCATTCAAAACAAATTGAATATCATGTGGATTATTCTCCTAATAAGGAAAGCAATTCCTGAATAGGAATTATTCTGTTACCGTAACAGCACCAATATGATCGTTGCCATTACCAGCTAAATCGAAATACCTTATTTTACAAACGTAAAGATCAATTGGAACGGGAACTCCGTTAATTGTGCCATCCCAGCCTTTTTCCCAGCTATTCGAGAAGAACACTTCATGTCCCCAACGATCGAATATTCTCATTTCAAATCCATCAGCCGCAAAGCCGCTGGCTTTAGGCATGAAAACATCATTTAAACCATCTGCATTTGGAGTAAATGCTCTCGGAACATAGAAAGCCTTAAACCCTCCAATATGAATAGTATGAACCGCTTGATCACTACAACCAAACTCATTTCCAACCTGCAAGGTCACTTCAAAAGAACCCGTGTCTCTATATGAGAAGGATGGGTTTGCAAGCATCACATAGCTTTGATCTGGATCGCCAAAGAAATAGGTGTATTCACTTGCGCCTTGACTGGCATTTTCGAAATTCACAATAGGCTGGTCTAATGTAGTTTCTAATGGATTAGGAACAAATGCTGCCAAAGGACTAGGATAAACCTGGATGATTTGATCCCAATTGGCTTGAGAAGTACACCCTAAGTCATCTTTCACAACAAGGCGCACTGGATATAATCCTGGTGTATCAAAACAAGGAATTGCAGACTCTCCGCTAAAAAGAAGACTATCGCCAATTGTCCAGTTAAAAAAAGTAGCTGTTTCAGATTCTACTCTCAGTTTAGCACAGAAAGGCGCACATCCTGATGTATCATCAGCAATAATTAAAAATTCAGGATTAGGGTTAACTTGAATAGTAATTGATTCATAGCCTAAACATCCAAGTGAATCCTGAACGGTGACATAATAGGTAGTAGTTTCTTGTGGATTAGCCGCAAACAAAGGTCCGGTAACTCCATGATCCCAAGCATAGCTGAATACATTATGAACTCCACTTGCACTAGCCTCAATGATGCTCTGATCTCCTTCGCAAATGAGTGTATCACCTTCGAGATAAATTGTAAACGACTGAGCCGATTGCAATTCAGCACTTAACTGGACCATGCATGAGTTCTCATCTATCACATTCACTGAGTAAGTTCCTGGAGCAAGACCATCTAACTGAGAAGCCTGTTGTCCTGTATTCCACTGATATACGTAATAACCAGTTCCGCCAGAGGCGATAACCTCAATACTACCGTTATTAATTCCGTTACAACCTGGGGAATTGGCATCCAATGAGGCAATCAACTCTACTGGTTCCTCCACCTCAGCCTCAACAGAAACAGAACATCCGTTAGAATCTGTAATTACACACGAAAATGTACCTGCCGCTAAATTGTCGTTTGCCAGCGTATTTACACCATTCGACCAATCAAATGCATAGGGTTGAATTCCACCGTTTACGGTTAAAATAACTCTACCGTCAGTTTCACCAAAGCAATCAACATCTTGTGCAACAGCACTAGCTTGAAGTTGAGCTGGTTGACCAATTATAAAGTTGGCAGTTCCAGTACATCCATTCACGTCATTTACATTGATATTATAGGTTCCTGCCGGTAAATTAGCTGGTGGAGTAGTTTGTGGTCCCGTGCCCCAAAAATAAGTATAAGGAGCCTGACCACCAGTTACATTTAAAGAAACAGAGCCATCATTACCTCCGAAGCATGTTACAGGTGTAACAGATTGAACTTGAACCGTTACCGGTTGATAATCTGCCAATGTAACTGTTGCAGTCTGCACACATGCATTCGCATCTGTAACTGTAACGGTGTAAGTACCTGCTATTAGGTTATTTGCGACTTGAGTAGCTTGAACTGGATTAGAATTCCATGAATACGTATAAGGTGCGGTTCCACCGGAGGTGATTACGCTAGCAGCTCCAGCTCCATTACCACAATCGCCCGGAATAACTGTTGTTTGGTTTAAAATAGGTTGTGCAGGTTGATTAATAAAAATGGTATCAGAAACGATACATCCGTTGTCGTCGGCCACAGTTATATCATAAAAACCAACTGCCATATTTTGAATTTGGTTGGTAGTCGACCCAGTTTCCCAGTTATAGGTATAATTTCCTGAACCTCCGCTCACTGAAACCTGAGCAGATCCGTTTGAGCCACCGTAACAAGTAATATCTGAGCTAGTATAAGTCATCTCCATTGGAGTTGGCTCAGCGATAGTAAAACTTAGAAATGCAGAGCAACCAGCAGCATCTATAACGGTGATTTGGTTCCCTCCAGCGATAAGCTGTGATGCCTGATTTCCAGATTCTCCTGAAGACCAAGTAAACGTGAATGGTGCGGTTCCTCCACTCACAATGGCTTGTGCCGATCCATCCGAACCTCCCGCACAACTCACTGGAATAATATTGCTTAACTGAACCCCAATAGTAACTGGTGAACCAACAATGGCATTTCTTGTTACTTCACATTGATTTGCATCGCGTAAAATCACCGTATGCAATCCTGCTGTAAGTGACCCGAAAAATGGGTTGCTTTGAAATAATCCACCATCCAATGAATATTGATAAGGAGCTTGTCCGCCGTTGCCACTAAAAAGCAAACTTCCAGTAGATCCACTACATGTAGATGCCGTTGGTGTATAAGTTAATGAAAGCGAATCGGGTGAAATCAGGGCAGCATTTACAACAGTTTGACATCCGTTAACATCAGTAATTGTAGCAGAATAATTTCCTGAAATCAAACCAGTAATCGTATCGCCAGAGGCACCTGTATTCCAGTTTACATTGAAAGGACTTGTTCCGCCTGAAATATTGAGGTGAATTTCTCCATCGTTATTTCCAAAGCAGCTTGCGTTAACAACTGCATATGCCGTTTGTAATTGAACCGGTGCGTTAACAATAACACTACCATTAATCTGGCAGCCCGAAGCATCTGTTAAAGTGTAATTAAATGTTCCAGCAGAAAGACCAGTGCGTGACAAGCCAACTTGACCATCCGACCACTGCGATGAATAAGGTGCCGATCCACCAGATACCGCAAGAACAATAGCTCCATCATTACTGCCAGCACAACTTAATGCGGTAGTTGTTGGATTTGCAATTAATGCTGTAGGTGCAGTAATAGTAACTGTTCTCGTAATGGTGCAGTTATTCTGATCTATAACATTAACCGTGTAAGTTCCAGCAGCAAGATTATTTGCATTGGCACCTAAAACCCCATTACTCCAACTGTAAGTGTATGGAGGTAAACCGCCGCTAGCAGTTACAGTTGCAGTTCCATTGGCTAATGCAAAACAGGTAACCTGTGAGCTACTAATGGTTGCCATTAATTCAACAGGCTCAGTTATAACAACTGTTTCAGCAGCTGAACAACCATTGGCATCTGTTGCCGTGCAGGTGTATGTGCCTGCAATTAAATTATTATTTAGAGATACAGATGTCCCGTTAGTCCAAGAATATGAGTACGGAGAAGCACCACCATTGGCAATAGCCGTTGCAGAACCATCATTTGCTCCAAAACAGCTCACCATAGAATTTATATTAATTGCTAGACTCACACCGCCCGTGTTGGCGATATTAGCATTTGCTGTAGTTATGCATCCGTTGGCATCTGTTACCTGAACAGTATAAGCTCCCGGCGATAGATTTGAAGCTGTTGCAAGAGTTTGAACAGGAATTGTATTCCAACTATAAGAAAGTGGAGCAATTCCTCCAATTACTGTAACTGCCGCCGTTCCATCATTCCCACCGCAGGTGGCAGCAACAGAATTAACCGTTAAGTTCATTCCAGCAGGTTGAGTTACTACAACCGACTGATTTGCAGTACATCCAGAGGCATCCGTAACTGTTAAAGTAAACGAGCCTGGTCCCAAGTTTTGAATTTGGTTATTAGTTGAACCCGTGTTCCACACATACGTGTAAGGAGCAGAGCCTCCAGTAATGGTTGAAGTGATAGAACCATTTGCGGCCCCGAAACAAGTAATTTGACTAGGAGCTAAGTTTATGCTCAAAGCTGTGGGTTGAGTAATTGTAAAGTTATTTGAAGTAGAGCAGCCAGATGCATCAGTTACAGTTACAGAATAATTTCCTGAAGCTAGCCCTGTTGCTGCAGCACTCGTGCTTCCGCTGGACCAGCTATATGAATAAGGCGATAATCCACCCGTTGCAGTAATAGTAGCAGAACCTCCATTTGCAGCGCAGTTGGCGTTGTTTACATTCACTGTGGCCGAAAGCAAAGCAGGTTGTGTAATTATAGTATTTAATAAAACAGAACAACTCGATGCGTCTGTTACTGTAACTGTGTAATTTCCAGCAGCAAGATTGTTTGCTGTTGCGGTAGTGGCGCCATTGCTCCATAAATAAGTCAAAGGAGCTAAACCACCACTTGTTGAAACTGTAGCTGCACCGTTACTTAATCCATTACATGTAACTTGAGTACTCGAAACATTTCCACTAAGAACTGCAGGTTGCACAATTGTAACTGTACGAGTGGCGGTACATCCATTAATGTCTGTTATAGTTACGGTGTGCGAACCGGTGCTTAAACCAGTTGCCGAGCTTGCTGTTGAACCATTTGACCATAAATAATTGTATGGCGCCGTTCCGCCTGCGGCTACCACAGAAGCACTTCCCGTTGGAGAACTGCACGACGCCGGAGCTGCTGTAACAGTGGCAGTTAATGGCGTTGGCTGCGAAATAGCAAAAGTTTGAGTTGAAATACAACCCGCGTTATCAGTCATTGTAACTGAGTAATTGCCAGCTGCTAAGCCAGAAATACTTGCCGTATTGGCACCTGTACTCCATAAAAATGAATAGGGAGGTGCGCCGCCTGAGCCGGAAGCACTTGCGGTTCCGTTTGAGGCGCCAGTGCAAAGAGCGTTTGTTGTGCTAACTGCTAAAGTTGCAGAACCACCAGATGCAACAACTACAGATGCGGTTGCCGTACATCCAGATGTTGCGGTTACTGTGGCTGTATAAAGCCCTGCAGCCAATCCTGTGATTGTTTGGCCTGTTGCGCCATTACTCCATAAATAGGTATAAGTTCCAGGTAAGGCTGGTGTTGCAGTTGCTGTTCCTGTATTAGATCCGCATGATGCTGGCGTTGAAGTTGCTGAAACACTAAAGCCAGTTACTGTAACTGATTGTATTAATGTATCAGAATAGCATCCCAAATCAAGAATCAACCTAACTGAATAGGTTCCTGTTGCACTGAAATTGTGAACAGGATTTAATTGTGTAGAAACATTCGAAGCACCTGAGGCAGGATCTCCAAAATTCCATTGAGCTCCCTGAATAGCATTTGATGCATTTGCGCAACTGTTTGTACTAACATTCACCGTAGGCGATGTAAAACTTACATTGGTGCAACTTGCCGTGTAGGTAAATGGATTCGGTTCTGGGCGAATATAGAATGATGCCATGTTAGGCAAACCCATACTCGAGGATCTTCCAGCTAGTGGAATTGCAGCATTTGCAAAACCGCAGCCTACGCCAACTACATTAGGATTATTAATGACTGATAGAGATGTAGAGTTTCTAGATATATAAATTTTACTATCCGGACCTAATTGCATGGATCCTATAAACGGACCCAAAACTCCCAGCACAACCATAGATGACTGAATAGCCGCATTACTTCCTGCACATAGGTTAAATTGAACAAGACGCCCTTGGTTGGTAGCACCATAAGCTATTCTGCCGTTTGGCGAGAACTCGCACCCATAAGCTCCGGTTTCTGTAGCAAGAGTAAATCCATTACTAACAACGCCGGTAGAGTTATTAAAGTCGTAAAGCTCAAACTTATTGGTTCCATTTACACCCCCAAACCCGTAATATGCTCCTAGCAGTTTATTCCCATCGGGATTAGCTTTTAGTTGACCATAACCACTTTGGTTTATTCCTGTGATAACAGAACCAGCATTACTTGTAACGGGAGTTAAGTTGACACCTGCTGCTGTAACGAGCCAGGTTCTAAAGCCGTTTGTTCCCCAATCGTGACTTACAATCCAAAGATCTCGGTTATTGCAATGTCTTACAGCAGTTATTTTTTCGCATGAAGGGGTTCTTAATAATATGTTCTTGTTAGCAGTAACAGCACCAAGTCCGCCATTTAGCGACATGTCTACTTCTGAATACCTAATTCCATTTGGACCAATATCTGAGTCGGCAGTGAAGATGTAATATATGTTGTTACTGCCTGGTCTTTGAACTATGATTGCTGATTGTGTTGATGACTGATGTCCCGTTAATCCGGTACCATTCGCCATAATTATGTGTGCGCTATTCCAAACATTAATACCATTCGTATAAAACATAAGGTTACCAGACGCATCTGACATGCTAGCGCAGCCTTCGGTAGTAGACATAACTCCATTAGTAAGTGCAACAGGCGCACCGCCAGCGAACGACAATCCTGCCTGATTACCGAAATACCAATTAAAAAATCTTTCTTGCTGGGCCTGTCCATCAGAGAGAACCAACAATTGCATCAATAGGAGCAGAATACTTATCCTGCTTTCAAATAATGCCTTCGACACTTGTTTACTGAGAAACTTCATCACGCATGTTTACGTGAGTAGAAGGGCGTAGGTTGAGCTGTTTTTCAACAGAATTACTCAATAAATTACATCTGTAAGGATACTTTCTAGCAGGAATCTGAAACGATTCACTACCTCATCAAAAGAGTGAATTTATCTTTCTTACTGACGCTTTTGCAAAAAATCGTGATTGTACTTAAAATCTAGAATAGGGGTTTCAAAGGTTCTTTGGGCGTTCCCCTTCAATGCTTCAGGGGCGGGCTTTACGTTGCAATCTTTTGCTCATACTTCACAAAAGTATTTCCACTGCAATCCCTAACGC
>JBBEBC010000033.1:0-6932 GCA_040882555.1 Bacteroidia bacterium | reverse complement strand
CTTCATCTGATCTTCAGACAAAACGGGAGTCATAATGAAAACGGTTTCATACTGTCTAAGCATGGGCTAAGTTGTTAAAATTTGGACGGCAAAAGTAGTGAATCATTTCGATAACACAAGCACTTTCTTTATTCCATGAATTTGCTACGGTAATAAATCTCAATCGATATGAGTTACTATCGAACAATTAGCTTTTGAGATACACTCCCATAAGGCGTGGTTGCACGAATTTGGTAAACTCCAGAAGCCCAAGCCTGTGTGTTTATATAAAATCGATTTTCCCCACCAAAAGTTTTTGAATTGGTGATTGTTTCAACAATTCGCCCTGTTATATCAAACACTTCAAGACTTAACGAAACCGGATAATCTGTGTTAACAGGTATGCAAGTGATTCCTTTTGAAGGATTAGGAAATGCATTCATAGAAAACAAATCTTCAAGAACATTTTGCTGATATGTAACAACAGAGCTTGTATCTAATACGTTAAATTTCCACCAGCCCTCTGGTGCAACTATTGGTCTTACTTGTGTTTTTCCACTTATTGCATTTGCTTGAATGTAATAGAAAATCTCTGTATCACCTGCTTGAGCTGGAATATTTCCTGTCCACATGTAGTCCTCTGAACCTCCCGCTAAAGTCATAGATATTTCAACAAAGTTTGACAGCGTATCATCTGTATAATATAATTTTGCATTCAGAATTCCACTTCTATGCTGGATTCTGGCATTCACTACGTAATCATTCTCTGTATCATACGTATCTCTTAAAGGCTGATGAGAAATGAGTAATGGGTCGTTTACTCCAACAGAGTGCGTAATGCAATGAATGGCGCCACCGGCTGGTATTATTCCATTGCAATCAATCGGCACAATCCGATATCCAGGCAGACTTTCTCTCCAAACACGCAGTGCGGTTGTATCATATCTTTCTTCATAAACAGGAAGCAATACCGTCTTATTTATAAAAATTGCATTTGAATAGGTTCTATAATCTCCATTCTGGTTAGGATAGCGGTTGTTATCATCTGGTGGTTGTACAACTCTAACTATTTTATAAGGAGTGCCGAATACAGAATTATGATTATCTAGTACATATAACATGTTTGCCTCTATTTGAGGACCATCAGCTATTCCTTGAGGATATTGACCAAAGAGCAAAGTTTCTTCATCTAGCAACTTCATGTGCATATCAATATGATGAATACCATCGTAGGGCAAAACAGGCATTTTGATGTACTCACTTATTCCCATGTAATTGAACATAATATTATCAATCTGAGCTTCTGATTTATCCGGATTTTCTTCTAAGATTAATTCAGATGAAAAGCCATTTCCAAAGCCATCACTCATAAAATTACCTCCAGTATGAACTAACAAATTGGGACTTTGCGTTGACTGAACGAGATTAACATTCAACAATCTAGCATAAGCTCGTGGAATCGTGTCATCCTGCACCCTATTCGGGCGATTGTATTTCCAGTCGACCAAAAAAAGAGAATCTACATCATTTATATAGACCGTATTTGCTCCATAATCACGAATCCATAATGAATTTGATGGCTGTGGTTCGAATATGACATTTGGGCCAATAGGTACTCCGTAAAGATTTATTAAATCACTTTGTGCTGAAGAAGGATTGGAAGCATGAACAATGACCTTGCATTCCTCTTGGGCATATCTTATTATTTCTGCAAGAATTGCAGGATAGCTTCTCCAGGTTACAACTAAAGCTTGAACTTCTTCCCATTCTGCAGCGGATCTAATACTCACATTCTGAGGTGGGTTATTTAGAATTTGTTGACCATATCCCGCGGGAGCGGAAAAAATAAGAACAATAAGAATTAAATAATACAATGATTTCAAAATAAATCGTTTAAATTTTCAATCACGAAGATACATGATTGTTCGTTAAACCTATTCCATCTAATTTAATCAAGCAACAAAATACGAAATGACCGAGAAACAAAAAATACTTCATTTAATTCGCAGAAGCGGATTCGGTCCTTCAGTTAAATCAACCATCAAGTCGAACTTAAATGACCAACTAGAACTGGTTTTCAACTCAAATAATTTTTATGAAGAAATTTTTCTTCAGGATGAAGAACGGGTTAATTCTAGAGAATTATTACGGATGACTCCGGAGGAGCGGAAAGAAATTATTCAGGATTTAGCAGCAAATGTTAAAAAATTGAATCTTGAATGGCTTAAAATAATGGGCAAGTCTGAAGGTCAGCTGCGCGAGAAAATGTCGCTCTTTTGGCATGGTCATTTTGCCGTTAGAGTTAGAGGATTCGCCCAAGTTGAATCTTACATAAATACAATCAGAAAATATTCACTTTCAAATTTCGGTGATTTGTTAATGGCTGTTTCTAAAGAACCTGCTATGCTTAGGTTTCTTAACAATGTGCAAAACAGAAAAAACTCGCCTAATGAGAATTTTGCAAGAGAAGTGATGGAATTATTCACTCTTGGCAGAGGAAATTATACTGAAAATGATATTAAAGAAGCTGCCAAAGCCTTTACTGGATGGGGGATTGATGATCAAGATAAATTTATTCTAAAAACAAATCAGCACGATTACGGAGAGAAAACAATTTTCGGTAAAACTGGAAAGTGGGAAGGCGAAGATGTTATTAAAATGATTCTTGAGAAAAAGGAAACTGCAAGATTTATTACAAAGAAAATCTATGCCTTTTTCGTGAATAGGGAAATTGACAATCAACGAGTTAATGAGCTTGCTGACTATTTTTATGCTAATAAATATGACATTCCATTATTATTAAAAAAGATCTTTAGTTCGGAGTGGTTTTACGCTGAGGAACAGATGGCCGCTCAAATAAAATCACCTGTCGAATTAATTGTTGGACTAAATCGTGCTTTCGGGATTTCTTATGACAACGCTCAACCACTTTTGGCTCTTCAGAGAGTTTTGGGTCAAACTTTATTTTTCCCGCCTAACGTTGCAGGTTGGGCTGGCGGAAGAAACTGGATCGACAATTCTACTTTGATAACACGTATGAGTCTGCCTGGAATTCTAGCTGACGCAGGAGGAATTGATATTTCAGTGAAGAATAATATGGATGATGAAAATCCTAATGAAGTTTATGAGAAAAAAAACAACAAACAGAATTTCAACTGCAGTTTTAACTGGAATCTATTTAGTAAACAATTTAACTCGAAGGACAATATATCGCTCTGGCAAGAGCTTGCAACCCATTTGCTTGCTTCTCAAAAATTACCAACAATGCCTGAGCAGTTCTCTGAAACCATGATTTCGAAAAGAGAGGACTTGATCAAAAGGATGAGTCTTTATTTAACGCAGTTACCTGAATTTCAATTGGCTTAATTATGAAACGTAGAGAATTTCTTCAATACACAGGCTTGACTTCATCAGCTTTAATGATTCCTGGATTTCTAAAAGCCTTTGAAAGCAGTATACTTGAGAATTCGGGTAAACGATTAGTAATTGTGCAACTCGCAGGAGGGAACGATGGGTTAAACACCTGCATTCCCTATCAAAATGATATTTACTATTCTTCAAGACCAAAGTTGGCAATTGCGAAAAATGAAATATTAAAATTAACAGATGAATTTGGATTTAACCCTGGGATGTCTGGTTTCAGAACCTTGTTTAATCAAGGAGAAATGGCCGTTTATCATGCTGTTGGGTACCCAAATCCAGACCGGTCACATTTCAGGTCGATGGATATTTGGCACACAGCAAGCAACTCAGACGAATATTTAAATACAGGTTGGCTTGGAAGATTATTGGATGCAAATTGTCCTGGTTCAGAAAATCCTTGGTTCGCATTAGAAGTAGATGATACTCATTCTTTGTCTATGAAAGGCCAAAATCAAAGTGGATTTGCCGTAAAGAATGCCCAGAGACTCAAGAAAACCTTAAACGACCCTATTTTTAGTGAACTTCAACCTACGGTTGGATTAGATAGCGATAATTCAGAAATAGGCTTTTTATACAAAACCCTTGCTTCCACCCGAACGGGTGCAAAATACATATCTGAAAAAGCAAGTATTAAATCCCTGAATTCAGAATATCCTATGCATGAATTTGGCAACAGCATGAAGCAAATTGCCGAGTTTGTAAATAATGGAATTGGATCAAGAATTTTTTATACTGGACTTTCAGGATTTGATACACATGTAAGGCAGGCTGAAACTCAACAGCGACTTTTAAAAGTGGTTAGTGACTCGATAAATCAATTTAGAAACGATCTGCATGCTTCAGGAAACTGGAAAGACACGGTGGTCATGGTATTTTCTGAATTTGGAAGAAGGGTAAAGCAAAATGGAAGCAATGGCACCGATCATGGCACAGCTAATCAAGTTTATTTAATTGGCGGAGACATTAAAAATGCGGGATTCAGGAATGAAGCTGCGAATCTCTCACTTTTAGATGATGGCGATTTGATACACCAAATGGATTTCAGAAATATCTATGCAACCCTGCTTGATAAAACAATAGGGTTTGACTCTTCGAAAGTACTTGGGAGAAAATTTGGAAATGTGGATGCCCTTTAGAATAGCGGGAATTATTCCTTAAAAACGAGAATTTCTTTAGTCACTGTTTCCAGCTCAGTGAATTTACCTTTAAATCGCGTTCCTCTAACAATATGGTTGTCTATCCAATGATAATTACCGCCACGAGGCTTGCCCATTAAAATGCCATGGTATTTAAAACCTTCTTCTCTTAACCAAACCTCAGTTACTTCCCTAAGATCCTCAGTTCTTGATGTAAAAAATGTAATGATATGACCTTCATCATACCATTTATTTAAAGTTTCTAATGCATCTGGATAAGGTTGAGCTGTAGCCATCCGCTCAGGTTCTTCGTTAGGTACATCATCACAAATAGTTCCATCAATATCTATAAGATAATTCATAATGTTTGATGGAAGCACCGGACTGATATGATGTCCTTGTTCGTCGAAGCTATCCTGAAGATCTTTCTCTGCCATATAATAATTATAAGAAGTGCAAATATAACTGATATGGATTAACGAATCATTAAGCTAAGTCTAAATTTATTTACAATTCAATAAACAATCTCACCCATTTGAATAAATTCTTCAAATTGAATGAGCTTGAAATATTAGCAAATGCACGCCCACAGTGTCAAAGACACAATAAGATAACAACTGAAAAAATGAAAAATTATATTTTTTTAAGTCCCGCCTTGACCAAAACTCGGCGCATCGCCATGTCTGCAAAAAAGCTAAGGTTTATAGGTATACCTCTACTTTCTAGTTGATTGTAGCGGAAGAAATTGTAAAATCTTGAGTAATTCCCGCCCTCAGGTCTCTGGTATCGGCCATTTATGCCTAAAGTATCGTTGCCATATGGGAACTTAAAATTAAAGGATAACGATTCTGATGAAAGTGAACAATCACAATTTTCCTGAGCTATTTCAAAAGGAGTTAAGCCCTTTTCTACAGTTAAGACAAAGGACTTATTATAATCAGTAAGATAGATAAAGGAAGGCTTTAGGAGTTTAGTCCAAAAACCAAATTTAGCCCTCATTTCATCAACAAATTTCTGAGAAGCGATAAGCAGTTCATCCTCTGGAATTGAGTTAACTTTTACCAGATTATCAGCTAAAAGAATTTTCTCAAAATCTATATTATACTTTTTAATTGACGCTTCTGTGTCGTGAGGTTCTCCGGGAGTATATGTTTCTCCGGGATATAAAAGAAGGGGCTCCGAGCTAGTGCTATTCTTTATGTAATCAACCACTTTTTGTGGACGGTTGACTTCATCATTCAAATAGAAATTCTCTTCATGGCAAAACCATACGAATGATGCTATGGGAATTGTAATGGCTGGCTTAAACATTTCGACTTGAAACTTCAAGCCTTCAAGTTTATCATCAGCTACTTTTCTTCTGAACTCTTTTTGATCTTTATTCCCGGCCCAATAGGCATAGGAAAACTGAGTTAACAAAACATCTGTTTTACCTACCTTTTTCTTAATCTTTTCGGCTTCTGCACGATCTCTAATCCCACAATCATTAGTGTTAAACAGGGTACAGTCGGCCGATTTAATTAAAAGCCAAGAATCACCTTCTTGGTAATGTTCGCACATCACAGAAAGATCACTGCTAAGCTCAATAAATTGATCAGGATGCATTTCAATAACATCCTTAAAGCCCTTTTTCTTGCAGAAATTCACAACACGTTTATCTGGTGTTACTTGAAAAAGTATGGTTATTTTATTTCTGTATTCTTCTGGAATTTTATTGATGTTGGGTGGAAAGAAATGATCTGGATGTTCATGCGAAAACCAGATATGAGTCACATCAGCAAAATCATCATATCCGAATTTTGTTTCTGAAATGAAATTCCATCCATTATTAAAAACCATTCCTTCGAGCCATGGATCGATAACTAAATGAATTCCGTCATGCTTGACTGCAAAAGAAGAGTGGTTTATAAATGTAAGTTTCATGCTTCAAAATTAGTTGAATTCGAAAGGACTAGCAAAGGTTTTAGGATAAAATGGCATTCCACGAGGTTTCCCAGCAATCGCTGGACTTCCGAAGGGCGTCTTTTGGTTTTGTTTAGTATTTCAATCCGCTTTGTTGAAGCTTGAAAACTTCAAATACTTATTCCACATGTGAGGCTTCGCTTAACAATTGCGAAAGGGGGGGGGACAGTTTAACATTACCAATAAGCTAAAAGATCTATTTAATTACCTAGATAATTACCATGGCCAAATTGAGAAAGCTGTACTCTACGACATAGAACATACCCGGATAATGAAATCTTGACCTACAAGAACTTTCAAGTGCGTGTCAAACATCTACAGGACTTTGTACAGGAGTATGCAGAACCTATTTTGAAATTAATTACTAAATATAAATGAATTGAAGTAGGCACTTAATTAATATTTGATTTATTGAGATACGGTTTCGCTATG
>JBBEBC010000032.1:0-6954 GCA_040882555.1 Bacteroidia bacterium | reverse complement strand
CGTTACTCCAGTAGTTGTTTTGAGCAATATTTCGAATAATGGTGTAACAATTACGCTCTCTAACCCAACGGGAGATTTCGAATATGTAGTAAATACTTCTGCTACTGCTCCTGCATCGGGCGCTTCGGCAACAGGAAACACTGTTGATGTAACTAGCTTAGGTGCTACAACTGCCTATTATGCTCACGTACGCTCTGTTTGTGGTAGCAATTTCTCGTCATGGGCTTCTTCTCCATTTTCAACCTTAGCTAATCCTGTTGGTTTAGTAACTTATTTATTTACTGGATGTACTTCTTGCCCATCTTCTCCAGCAACTACCGCTGATATTGGCGTAACTGCAACAAATTACATTCGTGGTGCGGGAATAGCAGCTGGCGCAGGCTCTGATTACTATAATAATAATGGTTTCAACTTAGTTTCCCCTTCATTTGCAACTGCAAATTCACAAGGTGATTATGTTTCTTTTACTGTCGAAGCAAATCCAGGTTTCCAGGTAACTTATACTTCTTTAGATTTTACCCATCGTAAAAGCGGAACAGGTCCAGGAAATACTCGAGTTGGTTACTCAACCAATGGCGGGGCAACTTGGACTTATATGGTACCAGATCCTTTGGTTCTAACTGGAACCGGTGATGTAAACGTAAGCTGGACTTTTCCAACTGCATTTAGCACCTCTAATACTGTACTTTTCAGAATTTGGGCTTGGGGTGCAACAGCTGCAACAGGAACTTATCGTAACGACAACGTAATTTTAAGTGGTTATGTAAGTACACTTTGCAATAATCCAGTAACTCAATCTACAGACGTAATTTTTAGCAACCAAACAAATACTAGTTCTGATATTTCTTGGACAACAGCTGGGACTTCTGACCTACGTAAAGTATTTATTTCAAATACAACAACAGGTTCTCCAACATTAGCAGACGGAACAGATTACAATGCTAATACTAACTTTGGTTCAGGAGATAACGTTGGATCTTGGTTTTGTATTTATAGCGGAACAGGTAATACTGTTTCTGTGAGTAATTTACTGCCAGGTCAGACCTACCGTGTTTTTGTTGCAAATGCTAATTGTTCTGGCATTGACATACAGTACTTGAATTCAACTGCTGTTGGCAACCCTGCGAATGTCGTTACCACAAACGTTGCTACTCCAGTTCTTTCTTCTGGACCATTGAGCGACTTTGGCTCTTCATGTGTAAACTTTGATATAGAATCTCAGGTATTAATATCTGGTTCCGTCTTAAACGGATCTAATGTAACAGTAACTGCTCCCGCAGGATTCGCTGTTACCTTAGTTTCAGGAGAAAGCTACACCGGCAGTGTAACTTTACCTTATACTGGAAGCACCTTGTCAACACCAGTATACGTTCGTTTTCTACCAACTTCAGCTATTTCTTATTCAACTAATTTAACTGTAGCAGGCGGTGGAGCCACTTCTATATCTGTTCCTGTTTCTGGAACCGGAATTAACATACCTCCATCAGTTTCAACTGGTTCTGCTTCATTTATTGGAACAACTGGAGCAACTCTAGCAGGAAGTTTATCATTTGGATGTGCAAGTGTATTTAGTGCATATGGAATTGAATATTCTGTAAGTCCTGCCTTCACTCCAGGTAATGGTGCTATTGTTCAATCTGATTTTACAGGAAATAACTTCTCTGTACCAATCACTAATCTAGGTATCAATACAGTTTACTACTACAGAGCTTATGGTATTAATAATTCTGTAACATATTATGGCGTTGTAGGTAGCTTCTCCACTTTAAGCGGAGCTGTAGAAACAATTTATAATTATGGTGATAATACTTTTGGCGCTCCATTCTATGTTCACCCTACAGTTGTAGGTTCTAACGTAGCAAGGTCTGCCTCTGGATGGACAAATTCTACTCCTTGTGGTAGTGGTTTTTCAGGTTTCGGTATCACTTCTGCAGCAACTACTTTCAACGCTGCTACCAACGCTTACGTTGAAGCTACAATTACTCCCAACGTAGTTGGTAATCAGGTTGAAATTGAACGTATTTCTGTTCAATTACGTGCTACTGCTTCTGCTGCTAATCAGGTAATGTTGGCCTATTCAATTGATGAAGGTGCTACTTGGGTTGATCGTGGACTTGCTGAAACACCTTCAATTGGAACAGATTGCGGGGTAACATCTTCAAATACTTGGTTATTACCAACGCCCGTTACTGTTGGTTCTCCTCTTGCGGCTAGCTCATTTAGAATTCGCTTGTATTACTACAACACATCAGGCTTGACAGGAGGAAATAACCAAATCCTCAACTTAGTTGTTCTTGGTCGTATTCTACAGTCACCAAATACTTATTATACCGTTTCAGGTGGAAACTTTAATGATGCAATTTGGTCACCTAGTTCAACGGGAACCGTTGGAGCACAAGTTGATTTCACACCAGAAATCAACGCAGTTATTCAATCAGGCGATATCGTTGTATTAAATGCCTCTGATGTGTTGGTTAAAAATTTAACCATCCAATCAGGAGCTAACTTAAGAGCTGCTTCTACTGACTTTTCAAACATGAGAAATCTTAGTATATATGGCAATTTGTCTGTTACTGGTTCAATAGGTAATGGATCTGCTTTCGATGCAATTGGATTAAACATAGAAGGTTCAAATACTATTATATCTGGTTCAGGTGCAATGAACGTAGGTCGTATTAGAAAGCAATCGAATTTTAATACCATCTCAAATTTAACTATTCAATCGAATATCAATGTTCGTTTCCCAGGTGCGGCTATTTATAATAACGCTCCTAACAGCTTCTTCAATGTTACACTTATTGCAGGTAGATTTTTGAGTGTAACAGGTTCAGGCGGTACTGACGGAATTGTAACTATTGACGGAACTACAGATAATGATATTGACCAGAAAGCTGGTTCGTTCACCATCAATGGTAATTTGAATATTAATGGAAACTTGTCAGTAGCATCTTCTAATAACATCAATCCATATATAAGTAGCCTGAATATTGGTGCTACTGGTTTGATAACTGTTAAGAATATCGATGTAAAGATCAATGCGGTAAATTCAACAACTATCGCTGCAGGTGGTCGCATTAACGTATCTGGCGTAATGAAACAACGCCAAGGGACTTTAGCAACCAATGGAGGTGTTACTTTAGGAGTTGGAGCTATCTTATTACATGGTGCAGGAACTCCGGGTATTGCTCCTGATCCAGGAGGTTTGATTACAGGTAACATCCGCGTTCGTGCCCAAGGAACTACAGCAATTGGAGTTTATAACTACTGGTCTGCTCCTGTTGCAGGTGCTTCATTAAATACAATCATACAAAATGGTAGTTCTTCTGGTAGTGCCTTAAATACATATAAGTATGATGCAAACGGTGCAACAGATATAACTGTTGAAGGCCTTCGCGCGGGTTGGATTCCTGAAGTTGGTGGTTCAATTATGACTCCAGGTCTTGGTTACATCACAACAAGCGCTGGCGGTGTGCAATTTAACGGAGTTCCAAACAATGGTGATATCTTTGTTACCGCTTTACATGGTTCTTCAACCGACTTTAACTTAGTTGGCAATCCTTATCCAGGTCCAATTGATGCTGCAATATTCATGGCAGCAAATCAGGCAAGTAACATTATTCCTGCAATTTATTTTTGGGACGATGATGCAACTTTGGGTATTGACTATACAACCAACGATTATATTGTAACCAACGCGGTTGGTACTGTTGGTACAGGAGGAAATGGAGGAGCTGGCGCTTACGCTGGACGCATCTCTACAGGTCAGTCATTCTTCGTAGAAGCACGTAGCGCTGCCCCTACAATCATTTTCAACAACAGCATGCGCACAACTGGAACTGCAACGTTCTTTCAAGCTCCTTCTGAATTTGAAAAGCTATGGCTTCGTGTAAATGGCAATGATTTCAGCAATGAAGCTCTGCTTGCTTTCGGTGATCAAGCTACAGATGCTTACGATGACTTGTTCGATGCTAAAAAGATCGCTGCTAACTCTGACATCGCTTTATACACTACTGCTGGAGAAATGAATTTTGCCATCCAAGCGATGAGTTCATTAACTGAAAGTAAGATCGTTCCTGTAGGTTTGGATGCTTCACAAGCTGGAATCTATACATTTTCTATAGCTAACATGGAAGGAATTAATCCTACAGTGCTTATTTACTTAGAAGACCGCTTATCTGGAACATTCCATAACCTAAGAGTAAGCGATTACAATGCAAACATTACTGAAGCAATTACTGGTGATGGTCGTTTCTATCTTCACTTCAGCAAGCCTGTTTCTGTTTCAGCTAATGCTGAATCATGCTCTTCTAATGATGGAAGTATCATTATTGAAAACGCTAGCTCTTGGAATTATTCAATTGTGAATGGTATGAATCAACTTGTTGCTCAAGGATCAGGATCTATTGAGTCTTCAATTGATAATCTAGCCGCTGATTCTTATGTGATCACTCTTTCAACTCAGGATGGTTATTCAGCTACTATCACGACTCTCGTAGATGCTTCTTCACCAGTTTCTGTTTCTATTCAAGGAGAATCTGCTATTTCTACGAATGTAGAAACAACTTTCGCTGCGATTTTAACCGGTGCAACTTCTATTACTTGGGATTTTGGAGATGGAAGTTCTGCTGCCGCAGGAAGCTTGGTTAATCATTCATTCATGACTCCAGGTATTTATACGGTAACAGCTTTTGCTTCGAATGAAACTTGCTCAAGCCAATCAAGCTTTGAAGTTCGAGTTGAAGCTGATGTAACTGGAATCAACAATATTGCTAATAGTAGCATTAAAATATTCCCTAATCCTGCTAACGATTTAGTAACTGTTGTTAGCTCTGGGAATGGAATGATTCAAATAACAGATATCACAGGCAAAGTGATGAAGTCTATTACACTTAATAATCAAATGATTATTGGTGTTGAAACGTCAGATCTAGCTAATGGTGTTTACCTTGTAACCATTATTGAAGAAGGCATTCGCTCTACCCAACGCCTTGTAATTTCACACTAAAAATAATTTCATCTATCTGAAATCGAAAGGGCTGCCGCAAGGCAGCCCTTTTTTATTTTAATTATTCCGACTTTCTTGATTTTTCAATTATATGTTTGTACATTTGCTGTATATACATACATTTTATGAAACGTAAAGACTTCCTCAAAAAGAGTATTGGAACACTTGCTATTGGTGCTCTGGTTGGAGCAAATTCAGCAGACGCAAAACAAGATGTAAGAGACCTTCAAACAGGATTTAATCATTTACCACCTATAAAACCCGACTATATGGAAAACACAGTTATTCATCGCGCGGCCACCCGCGGACATGCAAATCATGGTTGGCTTAATTCACACCACACCTTCAGCTTTTCTCAATATTACAATCCTGAACGTATGTCGTTCGGAGTTCTTCGGGTATTAAACGATGATGTAATTGATGGAGGAACTGGCTTCGGTACACACCCTCACAATAATATGGAAATCATTTCCATCCCGCTAAGCGGTGACCTTGAACACAAAGATTCTATGGGAACCGTTCAAGTTATTAAACAGGATGATATTCAGGTAATGAGCGCAGGAAGTGGTATTACCCATTCAGAATATAATCACAGCGAGGAAGAAAAGACAAACTTCTTACAGATTTGGGTCATTCCTAATAAGCAGAATGTTCCGCCTAGATACGATCAAATAAACATCAGTCCAGAACTTAGAAAAAATAAATTGGCGCAAATTTTATCACCTTCGCCGGATGATGAAGGAGTCTGGATTCACCAAAATGCTTGGTTTCACAGAGGCTCTCTGGAAAAGGGTTTAAAAACCAATCATGCATTAAAAAATAAATCAAATGGAATCTATGTTTTCGTTTTAGACGGAAGCCTGAAAATCAATGGCACAGAGCTTCTCCGCCGCGATGGAATGGGCCTTTGGTCTAAAGAAAGCATCGCTATCGAAGTGACTGAAAATTCAGACATCCTTCTTATGGAAGTCCCAATGAATGCGTAATTATTCTTAAACACCATATTTAAATGAGCACATCAACAGAAGTTAAAACAAAATGGGCATTAGACCCTGCACACAGTGAAATACAATTCAAGGTAAAGCACCTTATGATAACTACCGTTACTGGTAGCTTTTCAACATTCGATGGAAGCGTGGAAACTGAAGGCGACGATTTTAGTACTGCGTCAATTTCTTTCAAGGCAAAAATTGACTCTATTACCACCAATAACGAGCAAAGAGATACTCACCTAAAATCTGATGATTTCTTTGGTGCTGAGAACTACCCTTATTTAAATTTTGAAGGAGGAAAACTTAGTAAAATTGGCGATAGTAACGAGTACACCCTAAAAGGAAATCTTACTATAAAGGATGTCACGAAAGAAGTTGAACTAAATGCAGAAATGGGTGGCATTCAAAAAGACCCTTGGGGAAATGAGAAGGCAGGCTTTTCAATAAATGGAAAAATTAACAGAAAAAATTTTGGCCTTACTTGGAATGCAATAACTGAAGGTGGAGGAATGCTTGTGAGCGAGGATATTCGTATCATAGCAGAAATCCAGTTAGCTAGAAAATAACATACGGAAGTTTGTTTCTTTAAACGCTTGGTGATTTTTCATCAGGCGTTTTTTTTGATTTGTGCTAATTAAGTTACGATTCAATCAAAAATTCAACATTAGGGTGAATGCATGAATTTGGTATTCAAGATTTATAAGTGCTAATCACAATGGATTTAACATCAAGCTCATTTTTAATTAATGACAATTAAATACTGTTAGACTGCTTTAATAGCAGTTTAGCGTAATGAAATTGTAATAATATAAATGTTCGTTTTGCATAAAATTGGACAAACATTGATATGAAAATTAAAAATTCGAATTTCATACACTCTTTATCCAACAAGAGTCCAAACCTTTAAGAACAAACTACCAATATCATCCAGATTTATATTCGAGCCAAAATGCACAC
>JBBEBC010000031.1:0-6994 GCA_040882555.1 Bacteroidia bacterium | reverse complement strand
TTGATAATGCTATACGTTACACCTGAGTTAACTACTAAATTTCCATTTATTTCAACATCATCTGAAGTTGTTGTAGCAGTAACAGTTACTGTATGAACGGCTTGTACATTAATAAGATCTGAATTTATTGCCGTTGGTGCAATAAACGCTGCGCTATATGGCCCCGCAATGTTTGCTGAAACTTCCCAGGTTGCAGGATTATTCCAATTTCCATCTGTTGCACTTCTGTAGTAGGCGTTTCCTGAGCTTCTACCAGTTAAATCGAAGGCTGTTTGAAGGAAGTTTGAAGTGGTATTAAACAAGCCAGAGGCAGTCATCTGATTTACGCCCAAACTTGAGGTATAAACTGACCATAAAGATGTTGCCACATTATAATGACTAAACTCTAAGCTGCTTTCAGTTCCCACAATATCAGCCGCTGGGTATTCATAAGTAACATCAAGCGTATAACTGTTTGCATTGTTGGTGCTTGTTATTGCCCAGTACCTGTTTAGATAATGTGGCGTTCCGCCGAAGTTGTTCGGGTGTTGTGTATTTACTGCTCTTATACCAATGGTTCTAGCACCGCTGTTTACACTGAAATTGAATGTTACTGGCGAATACTCTGCTGTGCCAACTTCATCCCCGACAGGGTAAGTAAAGCTAAAAGCACCTGTTGAGCTGATGTTAATTAATTGTCCAGTTCCATCAGTGACAAACATTTTTGAAACACTGAAAGGTGCACCGTTTAAAACTGCAGTTGCTCCTAAAGTGAAATTTGAATTGCCTAACCTAAATCGTCCACTCGTCATCGATAGTGAACCTAGGCCAGTAATAGCTGTGTTTTGAGTTAAAGTAACTCCTGAAGTATTGTCAATGGTGATGGTTCCAGTTGTAATAGTTGCCGGCAAACCTGTCCCGGTTGATTGAGCTACCGTTCCATTATAGGTATGATTTGATGTTATCCCGAAATTCCGAACATTCGTTTGGATGTTTCCAATTGCGCCTGTTGCTACTAAGTTAATACCATCAGCGTGACCAATGAAAAGGCTTGTAGTTGTTGCATTTGCTGTAAAAGTTCCTGTTCCGGAAACAACAAAAGCACCTAAATCGATGCTTCCTGTCACTGTCATTACACCATTGTCAACGATGTTACTTCCAAGTGTTAAGAAAGCCCCTGCGTTTATTACAAATGTTCTGCTTGTTTGCAACGTGAATGCACTGTTGATGCTCAAAGCTGCTGCAGATGCAATGGTATATTGTAGAAATGTATTTGTATGAGTTCCTGCACTTTGGTTGAAAACAGAAGTTGGGCCAACATAATTTACTGTTGAAACAGTAGTGCTTGTTTGAGTAAATGTTCCGCCAGATTGGGTAAAGTTTCCAGTCAAGTTTAGCACACATGCAATGGCTGCTGTGCTAAGGTTAAACGTTCCACCTGTTAATGTAATATTGCCCAAAACATTCATCGTCAAAGCCGCACTCGCCGCTCCGTTTGCTATGAAACTTCCAGCTGCATTCACAATCACATTGCTCTCGAAAGTGGCCGTGATCGCGGCAGTGGTATTCTTCAAAATAACACTTCCCGCATTAGTGTTTTCAATCGTGAAATCGCCTTTGAAATTCACAGTACCACCAGCAGTTAGGTAAGAGAGATTTGAAGTCTGGGCTGGAGATTCATGAATCCAGTTTCCAAAACTTTGACCTATGATCCCTGAAAGACTAGTTGCACTGGTAATACCTGTAATTCTAGCAGTTGAGTTCGCATCCCAATTTGCTGATGGCACAACACCTCCATTAGCATCATGTTCGTATTCTGAGCCAGATAGAAAATTAATAGATCCGCTAACTCCTGAATAGGCAGTTAATGAAGTAGTTGTACTATAAATTGTACCGTAAACATCAATATCTACAGCAGAAATATCCGCACTAACATCTACTTTATGTATAGCCTGAACTATGACCAAAGAAGAATTTAAAGAAGTGGGTGCAACACTTGCGCCTACGGCGGAAGAAAAAGCAGGGCTTGTATCAACTTCCCATGTTGAAGCATTCGCCCAATTGCCATTTGCAATGCTTCGGTAGTATAAAAGTGATCCTATTCTCCCAGTGAAATCCGTTCCCGATAAGGATAAAGCCGCTGTACTATTATTAAGTGTTCCTGAATAATTCAACAAGTTGCTTGAAGCTGTTCCAGAAAAAGGTAGCCATGAACTGCCATTCCAAAGGCTTGGTGAAATGCCTGACTCTGATCCAGTTACATCTCCTGCGGAGTTGTAACCCATCGCTAGACTGTAAGTATATGTTCCTGTAACGATGGATGGAGTAATAATCCAATATCTGTTTAGGTGATTTGCTACAGGATTACTAATTATGTCGGGGTGCACTGCTTCAACCACACGTACTCTTATATCTCTATTTGTGCTACTAGCACTGAAGCCGAAAGTAACTGGACTGTAAGTTCCTGAAGCATCCCCGACAGGGAAAATAAAACTGTTATTAGTAGTAGAATTCATGGCCAAACGTATCATCTGACCTGTTGAATTTGTGACAACCATATTGCCTGAATTGTAGGCATTTCCTGTAGAATTAGTTGTTGCTGCTAGTGTTAGATTGAATGCATCAAGCACCAAACGACCTGCTAATAAATTCAAAGTTCCTACTCCCGACCAGGTTGTATTTTGGGAAAGTGAAACAGTGTTTCCTGCATTATCAATAGTAAGTGTTCCAGTGCTTAATGAAGCTGGTAGTCCGTTTCCTGTTACCTGATTGGCTGTTCCATTGTAAATATAGGTTGATGTTCCAGGGAATGATCTTGAACTAGTGTTTTGAATATTTCCCGTAGCTCCAGTTGTCCAAATACCATCAACTGAAGCAATTCCTAATGTTGCTGAAGAGCCTAAACCGAAAGTTCCAGTGTTTGAAATTTTACCAGTCGCGCCAATCATTAGGGTACCAAGCGTTCCAACAGTGAAAGAACTACCGTTTGATACATTTCCTGAACCAATGTTTAATGTGGTTGAACCACTAGTCATGTTAAACGTTCCGCCGTTGGCGATAGAACCACTAGTAATATTCACGGTACTTCCAGCAAGCATATTGAATGTTGCCAAGCCTGGTGCAATCGTGCTCGATCCAATATTTACTGTGGATGTGGAACTCACCGACATGGATGTTAACGTTCCGAAAATGTCGTTTCTCGCAGCTGAAAAGCTTTGTGTTCCAGGTGAATTAAAGTTGAAACTTGCCGAACCACTTCCTGTTGTTCTTCCAATTACACCTGTTCCAGCGCCCGTTTGAGTAAAATCACCTTTTAGGTTTATAGTTTCTGTAGTATTTCCTCGATACTCAATTACTGGAGAGGCTGCAGCATTATTAGGAAGAGCAATACTCATATTGCCCTCAATATTTAGCGTTTTCGCTCCAGTTGAGGTACTAGCGTTTAGTGAAAAACGAGCATTAGCGTTTGTCGTATTGTCAAGCGTGAAATTATTTACCGTTAGTATATAAGCTATTGTTCCTGCTAAGTTATTTAAAGAAAAACGACCTCCCGTAATTGATAAATTACCCGTCCAAACGCGCGTGGCTTCTAATGAAACATACTGTGAATTTGTATTTCTAATTTCAAATGTTCCTGTAACATTCGTTGGACCAGCAATAGCATTTGCGGTAGTTTGACTCGGGCAGTTCCACAAAATATTTCCAAAATCTTGAGCCCAACCTCCTGAAAGAGCTGAATTAGTAATACCAGTTATTGAACATAAAGAGTTTACATCCCACGTTGCCGTGGGAATACTACCACCATTTCTATTGTGGATATAGGAAGATGCACTGTTGAAACTAATTGCTGCATTTGCACTATTGAACGCAGCGCCTGTATTTACAGTTATTGCTCCGTTAATATCAAATGTGCTAGTTGCAATTGAACTTCCTAAGCTCGAATTAGCATTTATACTAACTGCTCCATTTATACTCGCTTGCTGAGAGGCAGTTGTAACAAAGTTGATATTTAAAATATTACTTCCAGAGCCAATTTGAAGTATTGAACCTAAGGCAACGCTCAAGTTTGATCCTGAAGCAGGGCCATTAATGGAAATATTATTTGTAGCACTGGCTTCCAGGCTAACGTTTGTATTCCCCGAAACTATTAGTTCACGAATGGTTTGGGTTATAACTCCAGTGACCGTGTAGGTTGCACCGTCGCTAAATTGAATTATATCTGTATTTGCGGGAGTTGACCTTGCTGGACTCCAGTTTCCAGAGGTAGTCCAACTGTTGTCAACAGCACCTGTCCAAGTGTAAGTAGTCTGCGCGTAGACGGAAAAACTTCCTAAAATCAAAAAGAAGAAAGCAAGAGCGGAACGTAAAATAAATCCCATAAAAAGCGTGTTTGTTGGAAAGCCAAATAACCTGTTGTTTTTTAGGTAGTTACAAAGCGTAATTTGGCGGTATCTACAAAGATACTTCTAAAGATTTCGCTTAATTCAGTGTCTTTGCCTGCAAAGATTCAAAATGGCTGTAATTAGGTCTAACAATCAGATTATCAGTATGATTATTAAATATCTCATACTTTATTCAAAATCAGTTAAAATCGGTTTAGATTCTACAGGTGTTAATAGCTTTTATATTTTTGGTTTTCATAGGTTTACAATTTAAGTTCAATCTATCGCGAAAAACACTTCCTAAGCCAACTCGAATTTTTGAATATGCCTCAGCAGTCATCAGTAAATAAGATTGAAGCATTAAGCCTTTCTGAGTTTACAGGCTTCATTCAAAATACCTTCAGAAAAGAGTTTGGCGATAGATTTTACTGGATAATCGGAGAGATTTCCAACTTTATTCCTAGGAAAGGAAGTCAATACTTTCATTTTGTCGAGAAAGACGAGGTTAGTGGAAAAGTGCTGGCAGAACTTTCTGCGCTTAGTTTTCAAGATGGAGTTATGGAAATTGAGGCCTTTGAAAGGAACACGGGTCAGAAATTCTCAAATGGAATAAAAGTTTTAGCTCGAGTTTCACTCGGATTTCACCCTGTTTATGGGATGAAACTTCAACTTCATCAGCTTGATTCTAGCTTTACTATTGGAGAACTACGCAAGCAAAGAGAAGCAACCTTGGCAAAGCTTGTAGCTGAAAACCCGGATGCTGTTAAGTTCTCAGATAACAGGTACTATACTCGAAATCAAAGCATTAAACTCCCGGAAGTTATTTCTAGAATTGCGGTAATTTCATCCGAATCTTCAGCTGGCTTAGAAGATTTTAGGCATACTCTAAATAGTAATTCGTTTGGCTATTCCTTCGAAATTGAACTTTTTGCGACTAAAGTTCAAGGCGATGAAAATGGAAAAAAAACAGTTGAGAAATTAATAGAGATTTTCAATAGAATTGAAGAATTCGATATTGTTGTTTTAGTTAGGGGAGGAGGTTCTCAAACCGATTTCCTTATGTACGATGCATACCCTCTGTCGAGAGCAATAGCAAGATTCCCCATTCCAGTATTTAGTGGATTAGGTCATTTAAAAGATATTTCAATCTGCGATTTGATGTCGCATACTTCAGAAAAAACTCCAACGAAAGTTGCCGAAAGGATAGTTTCTCACAATCGGTTTTTTGAGGAGAAGGTTTTAAACTTCCGACAACAAATCATTATTAGAACACAGCAATTATTAGGATTCCGTAAAGAAGAATTAGGTAATACCGAGAGTGAACTAAAGCAATTAGTTAATGCACAACTTCAGACTAGTCGAGAAGACTTGCATAAAATGGGTGGAATCATTACAGGGAGGAGTGTTTCAACACTTTATCGTCGCGACCAGAATCTTGCTGAGCTAGTAAGAAAAGTCAGTACAAAACCTATTGTTATTGTTGGGTTTGGATTGCATGAAATTGACCAAATAATTCTAAATATTAAGTCAGATTCCTCTAAGTTACTGAAACAGCATAAAGGCTATATTGAGCATCATAAAACAGTGTTTCGTATCCTTAGTCCCTCTAGAACACTAGCAAGAGGTTTTGCGTTAGTTAAGAAGGATGGAGTAATTATCTCTCAATCCTCAAAAATTAAAAAAGGAGATCATATTGATATATATTTAAGCGGAGATAATATCAAAGCAGACATTAAACAAATAATCAAAGCGGATGAGCAAGAATTTGACCTATGAACTAGCCTATCAAGAACTTAAGAAAATTGCTGAGGAAATTGATAATGAATCTGTTTCTGTTGATGTTCTGGCTGATAAAGTCAAAAGGGCAAGCGAACTGATTGAGTTTTGCCAGAAAAAGCTTCGGTCAACAGAAAAAGAAATAAATCAGATTATCAGAGGCATGGAAGCGAAAGATGAATAAACTTTATTAAATAATATAAGTATACTAAACGATTATGTTTGTATTTTAGCAAATTGACAATACACCACCACGTGAACAATATTTTTACTCGAATCAAGTATTTCTTAGTTCTAGTGCTTCTTTCAAGCATTGGAATTTTTGATACGTACGGGCAATATTGTACACCACAATACCTTTTCGATTGTGAGGGGCCAGATGCTTTAAACCCTGGTCCAACCGCCGATTACATCAATAATTTTTCTACTTCTCAAGGTGTAACAAACATTACAAATAATAATTCTGGTTGTAGTGCTAATAACTATAACTATTATTCAAGTCAAACTGTATCTGCAGCTCAAGGGTGTTCTTTTAATGTATCAATGCAATGTAACTCGCAATTTGCTCAGGGTTTTAGAATTTGGATTGACTGGAATCAAGATGGAATATTTCAAGATCCTGCTGAGCGAGTTTACTCTTCTCCTGCATCAGGAATTGTTGTTTACAACGGCACAGTGCAAGTTCCAAGTACAGCTTTGCTGGGTGTCACAAGAATGAGGGTAAGATCCAGTTTTGCAGCAATACCAGCTAGTCCTTGCAATCTTCCAACAGGCTTAGAAGTCGGTGAGGCGGAAGATTATAATCTTGAAGGTATTGCTGCAACCGATGCTACCATTGATGTTTCTGACGTAACAAT
>JBBEBC010000030.1:0-7094 GCA_040882555.1 Bacteroidia bacterium | reverse complement strand
GTTAAGCCATATAACTTCATTTATTACGAAACGCAAAAAACTTTATGGCAGAAATAAGCTTCCAAACTCACAATCCTCTTCGTTAACTTAAAGTTAAAAAGCTCTGAATATTTGTTTTATATACCATTGGATAGTATTTTCGGCTATCAGCCACCTATACAATTCTTAAATTATGAGAACAAAATTTCACTTTTTCATTTCCATTCTACTCGTTTTATTTTTTTCAACTGTGCAAGCCCAAGTACCTTCTGCCCTTTGGGGGAATGCAATTGGAGATGGCCGCGGTGGACTAAGTAAAATAAATGATTTGGTGAAGGATGAACAAGGAAATACCTACGTAGTAGGGACATTGAGAAGACTTCTAGATGTTGACCCAAGCGAAGAAACTTTCTTACTTTCGGCAAACAACACAGACGATTTATGGATGGCAGCCTATTCGCCTCAAAGCGAATTAATTTGGGCCAATAAAATTGCGAACTCGAATACAGAGAACATTTCTGCCATTCATTTAGATCAGAATAACAACTTACTCATTTGTGGATTTTTCACCAATACCCTCGATTTTGATCCAAGTGCAGGGGTGTTTGAGTTAACGACCTTCAGTGCATCAAATTCAGACGCTTTTTTCGCTTCCTATTCCACCGAAGGTGAATTAAATTGGGTTAAACAAATAGGTGGAAGCTCTGTAGATAATGCCCAAGACATCACTACCGATTATGAAGGCAACATCATTCTAACAGGAAATTTCTCAGATATTGCCGACTTTGACCCTTCTTCAGGTTCAGCCGAACTCACTGCTACAGGCAATTTTAATGACCTTTACCTTGCTAAATACACCGGAAACGGTAATTACCTCTGGAGTTTTAATTTAACAGGTTCGAATTTTCCTGACAATGGCCAGGCTCTAGGAGTTTTATCAGATAATTCAATTGTATTGGGTGCCATATATCAAGGTGATTTAGATGCAGACCCGGGCATTGGTGTAGCTCCTATCAATCACGCGAATAATTATGATGCCTTACTGGCCTGCTACGACTCAGACGGAAATTACCTCTGGGCAGGAAATTATGGCCTTAACGCCGACGATAGGGTTAACTCAATTGCCATTGACAATTCAGACAATATTTATGTGGGAGGTTATTTTAATCAAACCGTTGATTTTGATTTCGGTGCAGGAACTGCTTCTGCAACTTCCGCTGGAAACGATGATGCCTGTCTTATATCCTATGACGCATCAGGTAATTTACGTTGGTTCAGAACTTGGGGAAGCACGGGAGCTGACGAAATTCAAGGTATTGCTATTAACGATGCCGGAAAAATAGCCGTAACCGGCGGATTTAATGGTACAGTCGATTTTGACTCAGGTCCCGATACCGATGAGCTTACAGCTCAAAGCACAGACTTATTTCTGGCAATTTATAACCAAGACGGAACCTATGAACGAGCCATAAATATTGGAGGCACTGGCTTCGACTTTGGCAATGCCGTTTTTATGCAAGGCGATTTTGTTACCGTAGGTGGATTATTTGCCAATACAGTTGATTTTGATCCGAGTGTACAAGAAGAACTTAGAACCGTTGGACTTCAAACCGCTTTTTTTGCTTCCTATTCTATTCAAAACCTACAGTTAAATCAACTCGCAGCCATGCAAGACCGAAATGGCGATAATGATGCTGCTCTGGGAATGACGAAAGACAGCGAAGGGAATATTTATGTTTGTGGCTCCTTTGAAGGATCTGCTTTTTTTGCTCAAAACTCTGATGAATTCCCTTCCAGTGGCGAGATAGATGCATTCATAGTGAAATATTCACCTTCTGGAACTCCCTTAATGGTAATCACCTTCGGTGGAATAGGCGAAGACATTGCAAGAAGCATTGAAGTAGACAACAATGGAAACATCTATGTTGTAGGTAGCTTTGAAGGAAGTATGGATGTTGACCCGGGCAACGGAGAAGTCATTCTCACCTCGGCTGGAAATACGGATGTTTTTCTAATAAAATATGATAATGCAGGTAACCTTGTTTGGGCCAATGCAATTGGCGGAGGCGCCGAAGATATGGGATTTGACATAACCCTAAATAGCAATCAGGATGCGTTTATTACCGGACATTTTAGAGCAGATGTTGATTTTGATTTAGGTCCCAACGAATTGCTCCTTTCTGCTTCTATAAGAGATTGCTTTATAGCAGGTTATTCAGGAAACAATGGTGCTTTAATCTGGGCTAAACAAATTTCAGGTCCTTCAAGTGAATATGGAAGTTTTATCACTAGCGACCAATCAAATGCCATTTATGCCGGAGGCTATTTTGCTTCAACAATTGATGCAGATCCTGGAGCTGCAACGTTTCCTCTTAGCAGCAATGGAAGCAACGATGCTTTTGTTGTGAAGCTTAACAATCTAGGCGATTTTGATTGGGCCTTTTCTTTTGGAGCAAGCGGCTCAGACCAAATTTCAAGCATTAAAATCAATGCGAATGATGAAATGTTCTTAGGTGGGTATTTTACAAACTCTTTCGACTTTGACCCAAATGCTGGCGAAACTATTCTTACATCTGAAGGTCAAACCGACATTTTCTTGATGAAATTTACGAATCAGGCAGATGCTGTAACTGGCATTCCTGTCCTAGATTGGGCATATTCATTCGGAAGTACAGGCTCAGATTTTCTTTTCGACATAGACCTTGACGACGATAAAGTATATTTCTCAGGCACAATGTCCGATACCATCAATTTTGACATCGCTGAAAATCCGGAAGGCTCTGTTGGCTCACCATTCAGCAGTCAGGGCTATTATGCAAGCCTTAACGAGGATGCTTCTTTCGTGGAAGCTTATCAATTTGATGGTCAAGGCCAATCGTTTTTCTATCAAATAATGGCTGACCAATCAGATTTATTTATTGCAGGATCAATAAGTGGCGATTTAGACATCCAGCCGGGTCCGGCTGAAAATATCCTGGAAGGCATTGGCGAAACGGATGGATTTATTTTCAAACTAGGAGATGGGGTTCCATGCGACCCTAGCTTTTCTGAACTTACAGAAACTGCATGCCAATCGCTAACTTTAAATGGACAAACGTATTCCCAGTCTGGACAGTTTACTCAAACTTTACTCAATGTTGCTGGATGCGATAGTGTAATAACTTTAAACTTAACAATTTTAGAAGCTAGTTCAGCTTCGCTGGATGTAGCCGCTTGCCAAGAATTTACACTCAACGGTGAAACGTATTCAAGCTCAGGTAGCTTCACGCAAACCTTAACAAATGCTGCTGGTTGTGATAGTGTATTAACCTTAAACCTAACAATTTTAGAAGCTAGTTCAGCTTCGCTGGATGAAGCCGCATGCGAAACGTTTACGCTTAACGGACAATCCTATTCAAACTCAGGAAGCTTTACGCAAACGCTCACCAACGCTGCAGGATGCGATAGTGTATTAACTTTAAATCTGAGCATTTCTCAAGCGCCAGATGTATCAATTGCAGAAAACGGAAATGTACTTACCGCGAATCAAGAAAATGCCACCTATCAGTGGATTAACTGCACTACAAACGAAGAAATTCTAGGCGAAACACAACAAACTTTTGAAGCAACTACAGCCGGCAGCTTTGCTGTTATTATAACAGATGGCGAATGTTCAGAAACTTCAGAATGCGTGGTGCTTAGCACAGTACAATTGCCTGATAATATAGAAGATAGCAGTTTTAACCTATATCCCAACCCGGCGAATTCGAACGTGATTGTCGTTTTACCCCAAGATGTAGAAAATGCATCGATAAGTATTTATTCAGCCGACGGAAGACTCTGTATTTCAAAAACTTTTCATGGCTCTTCAAATTCTCTTCTAGTAGATACCAGTTTGCTTGAAGAAGGCATTTATCGCCTCAGCGTCCAAAATAACAATGCAGTCTATACAAAAAGTCTCATTGTTTTAAGATAATTCAGTGCTGTTTCATGAGCTCCGAAGGGCTCTCGTGAACACAGGAAACGCAAGTTGCTGACTAAAAGCTGCCGCAGGAGTTCCGAAGGCCTCGTGCGCCTGTCGTCTTTAACTCTATTTCCAATACTTCTATTCAAATAAAGACCAATCCTTGTCAATTTGTCAGGGATTGCCTTACGGCAGGAAGTTTGAAAAGCCTTTTTCGATTTAAAAATTAAACTATGCAAAGCGGAAAGATTAACGTAAACACCGAAAACATTTTCCCAATAATTAAGAAGTTCCTGTATTCAGATCATGAGATATTTCTGAGAGAGCTGGTTTCTAATGCAACTGATGCAAGTCAGAAATTAAAAACGCTTGCTTCTGTTGGTGAAATGAAGGGCGAACTTGGAGATTTACGCATCGATATTAAGATTGATAAAGAAAATAAAACCATTACCATAAGCGACCGTGGTATTGGCATGACAGCCGAAGAAGTTGAAAAGTATATTAACCAAATAGCCTTTTCAGGTGCAGAAGAATTTGTTGAGAAATACAAAGATTCGAAAGATTCAAATGCCATTATTGGTCATTTCGGTCTTGGTTTCTATTCATCCTTTATGGTTGCCCGTGAAGTGGAGATTCTCACTCGTTCATTCAAAACTGAAGATGCCTCAGAAGCTGTTCGCTGGAAATGTGATGGCAGCCCCGAATTCACTCTTGAGAAAGATTCCCGCGAGGATCGCGGCTCGGATATCATCCTTCATATTGCCGAAGATTCAGAAGAGTTTCTTGAAGAAGCCCGAATCCGCACATTACTCACTAAATACTGCAAATTTTTACCTGTAGCCATTTATTTAGGCGAAGAGCAAATAAACCAAACAGAACCTGCATGGACCAAAAAACCGGCAGATTTAACTGATGAAGATTATACCACTTTCTATAAAGAGCTTTATCCTTTCTCTGAAGACCCGCTTTTTCACATTCATTTAAATGTCGATTACCCGTTTAATCTCACAGGAATTCTATATTTCCCAAAGCTGAAGAAGAACTTTGAGGTTCAGAAAAATAAGATTCAATTGTACTCAAATCAGGTTTTCGTTACTGATAGCGTAGAAGGCATCGTTCCTGATTTTTTGACTCTTCTTCATGGAGTAATTGACTCACCCGACATTCCTCTGAATGTTTCGCGTTCTTATCTCCAAAGCGATTCGAATGTGAAGAAAATCAGCAGTCATATCTCTAAAAAAGTAGCCGATAAACTCGAAGAGTTATTCAAAAACAATCGTGAAGACTTCGAGAAAAAATGGGATGACATCCGCATTTTCATCCAGTATGGAATGTTAAGTGAAGATAAATTCCGCGACAGGTCAATGAAAATTAACCTCTTTAAGAATACCGATGGAAAGTACTTTACCCAAGATGAATACAAAGAGCATGTAAAAGATGCTCAAACTGATAAAGATGACAACTTGGTATATCTCTACTGCACAAATCAGGAAGATCAGCATAGTTTTATTGTTTCCGCAAAAGATAAAGGATACGATGTTTTGCTGCTTGATAATGCCTTGGATTCACATTTTGTAAATATGCTTGAAAGCCAGTTGGAGAAAACACGCTTTGTTCGAGTTGACGCCGACACGGCTGATAAATTAATACCAAAAGATGATGTTCAACCTTCTAAACTAAATGAAGAAGAACAAAACAAGTTGAAACCTTTGGTTGAAAAATTTATAAATGACAAACGCTTTAATGTTCAGCTTGAATCATTGAGCGAAACCGAAGCTCCGGTTATTGTTACACGTCCCGAATTCATGCGAAGGATGAAAGACATGTCGATGGTTGGCGGAGGCAACGAGTTTATGAGAGAAATGCCTGATAGCATGAACCTGATCATAAATACAAATCATCCACTTATTGGAAAAGTTTTAAGTAATGAAGACGAAGAAAAACAGGGAGCGCTCATCAAACAAGCTACCGATTTGGCTTTACTTTCTCAAAACATGCTCAAAGGTGAGGCTCTCACTAAATTTGTGAAGCGCAGCTTTGAACTCATAGACTAAATAGAAATTTGAGACTCTAAATGGAGGTTTTGCCAAAAGGCGATTCCTCCTTTTTTTTTGCAAACTACAGCCTTAAAACTAAATGAACCATTAATAAATCACCATTGGTATCTTTTGACAATGAGTATTTAAAGTCTCTGATTTTCTATACTGAGATCTCAGCTAGAACTTAGTAACCTTCATCTTTGTTATCTCGAGGTTCCAGCCTCAAAGGCGTTCACTCGGGATTATAAATTTCTACACTTCGGTGTTATTCATTTTAAGCACCATTAAAGGAAGTCCCTCTCCCGAGCCTGCCTGCAGCAGGCAGGGAGAGGGGTCACTACATCTTCACCACCCTCTCAACCACCACGACCTCATTACCTTGCATAATGCGGCAATAATAAACCCCTTTAGCCAAACCGCTTAGATTTAAAGTATGTGTGCCAATGCCAGAGAATTGTTGGTTTTGAATAAGGCGGCCTGTGGCGTCTATTAATTGAGCCGTGAAGGGTTTGCCATTTTGTTCGATATCAATTTTAAGCCAATCTTGAGCAGGATTGGGGTAAATTGTAACAGCATCCGGCAAGGGCATATCTCTAACACCTACCTCACAATCTTGCGGGTCAATGCAGCCGTTGGCATCGAGTTTAATTAACCATGAATTTTGACCTCCGTTTGCGCTACTTTCAACAGCTGAGCCGGAAATTAAAATACCGCCATCAGAGGTTTCTATAAAATCAGTGAAATACTCTACAAAATCCCCATTGGTAAAACGATAACTCTTATACCAAAGAAGATTTCCTAATGAGTCTGCTTTCATAATTGATCCTTCATTGTTATTATCGAGGTCTAATCTTGTTGTTATTCCTACAGAAATTATTCCTCCATCATTTGATTTACGACCAATATAATTTACTGTCGAATATTGAGGAGTAGTATAAGTCTTGTTTTGTAAAATAACACCTTCATTATTCAATAATAGCAGTTTTGGACGTACATTTGGATAAATATACCCTGATAGAATAATTTTACTATCGTTGTACAAACTCATTCCGCATTCGGTAATTTGAGGATAATCCTGACTCCAAAGAATTTCGCCTTCGGGACTGATTTTCATCAAAAAGCCTCTTAAATCT
>JBBEBC010000029.1:0-41442 GCA_040882555.1 Bacteroidia bacterium | reverse complement strand
TAAGTGAAATCAAGACTGATTCCAGTTACACCAATTGTTGAAATGTTAGGTGTTGCATTTAATTTATCAGTATCAAAATCTGATATGTATTGGTTCCCTGCCGATAAAGTATTTCCTACATACAAACTATTTCCGCTAACGCAAGTTCCTCCTGATCCAATTACCCAAATATTAGATAGCCCAAATAATTCAGTATTAGCCCCACCCCCAGGAGTATTTGTAGAGCCAGACCAACCAGCCCCTGCATTATTATTGCTGGCACCTCCAGATGGCATGTCGAAGTTATCGCTCCAAAACACTGTTTGGGCAGATAACTCTGAGTTTGAAATGAAAAGGATACTTAGGAATACAAAAGTCCATAATCCTTTAAAAGAAAAATTGATGTGATGCATAATCGAAAATCCATTTTTTTGGAAGATGCAAATTACATCAGAAATTGAATGGAAAATATGCTGATATGAATCCATTTCTAAGATAAGAAATGACTACAACTCGAAGAAACAAACGTTCCCTCCTACCCAAGTTTTATCTTTATTGTATTTAACTCCTATCATCTCCCCCCTACTTAAGCGACTGAGATTTACCATCAACTCAGGTTTTTCATTTTCCTGCTCCCAAAAATAAAGTAAACGAACCTCTACCTTAATTTTACCATCAATAGCTTGCAAAACAGGTTCATATTTAACCTTTTTCTGAAGCATGAAATTCTTTTTTTCTTCTGAAGGGATGGATTCTATATCCTCTTTGGTGACATGAAATTTTACTCCCGTTCCAGAAAAGGAAAACAAAGGCTTTAGAACATAGTTTTCTAAATCAGACGGAAGCTCCTTTATTTCACTTAAATAGTTGCACCAAGGCACGTTTGCACTTTCAAGATATGGCATGATGAACTTGCTTACTCTAAAAAACCAATTTGGGTGTCCTGCCCATTCAACATCAACTTCTTCAGTTAAATTAAATTGACAATTCAAATCAGAGCGTTGGCTAAATTCATCAACGATTACTCTATTGTATATTCTGTGAATAGGAGTTTTGACATCCTTATTCATATAAAACAACTTTCTTCCTTCTCTGATTACTTTACTGATGCAAATTGCTTTTACTCCTGTAACTTTCTCTGTAACTACAAAATCAATGGATGTAGATTGTTTTTCGGGTTCAACTTCAAGAAGAATTACATTTTCTGCAGCATGTCCATTTAACAGCAAATTCTTGAAACGTTTTCTGTATTGAGATGATTTTACCCCGTTAAAAAAGGCTTCATATCCTTCAGGGCAATAGAAATACTCTTTGTATTTAGATTGGATATAATCTTGGAATGCAAATAAAGAAGGGAAGCCTTGTAATTCGATTAACTGAGGATCGAGTTCTCCTTTTTCATCTAAACAAACAGCAAAATCTAAAGCCAAAAATGTAGCATGATGATCTTCTCCTGGCACGTTCCATCTCGGAGGAATTGCAGGGGCACTTAATTCTTTAAAGTCTTTTCTTAAAAGAGTTTTGATGATTTCATCACCAGCTTTCTGCAATTTTTCTCTAAAAGTGGCAGGAAAAAAAACGGGCGATTCAGCTACTCTGAAGGTTATCTTATACTTGAACTCAGAATTAATATCTTCCAGAAACTCCTGATAAAGTTCTTCTGAAAATTCTTCATTGTACTTTTTTCTGATTTCAGGAATCATAAACTTAGGAATGTATTTGCATTTTTTCCTGAAGTGCAGTATTCAGGAAATTGGGAATAATCACATTTTGGGTAAGCACAATTTTATCCGGATCGTTCAAATGTTCAATCATACTATGGTATTTCTCTTCCCCATGTTGATCTATTACTGTTCTTTTCTTTTCTTCTTCCTGGAGATGAATCAACATTCCTTCTGCATCAGCTTCTGGATGAAATTGGGTTCCGAAAACAGTTTCATCAAAACGCATTGCCATTACACATCGTTCTAACTTAACATGGGGTCGATATTTTTCAATGCATAGAATATCACCACCATGAGACCTAATTTGCTTCATATCTGGTTGAACCACCTGCCAATCTCTCGAATCTACAGCCCAAAAAGGGTCTTCTAATCCTTCGAAGAAGGGCTCATAACCGCCCGAAAAAGTCATGTGAATTGGCATGACTCCAAAACTTGTGGAAAGCCTTTGAGTGACCGTGCCAAGTTTATAATATCTACAATAAAGTTGAAATGAATGACAAATTAGAAACAAGTGCTTCTTACCTTCTGTAGCTGATGCATTAAAAGATTTTAAGCTGTCGAGTAAATGGAAGAAAGCCGTTTCCCAGGCTTCACCTTCACTATCAATGGGACTCCCAGGACCTCCAGTAGAAATATAAGCATCATAATTAAGGTCAGGCACTTCCGCTTTGCCTCTCACATCATAAATTTTATAATGTAAATCAACCCCTGTTTTAGCAGCAAATTCCTTCAAAATGTCACATATACAACGCATTCCCTGATTTGGAAATCCATCATATAAATCTAGAATTGCAACTTTAAACTCAGTGTTTAATTCTCTTAATCGCATTTTTTTAATTTATTAACTAGGTTGTTAAAGTCCAGCCATGGATTCTTCAACCAAGTAATCAACAACTTTCACCAAGTCGCCTGTTTCTTCGTAAATTTTCAATTGTCGATCTGCTCCTGTTCCTTCATCTAATATTTTGTACACGTAAGAGATTTCTTCTCTACAACCAAGATCGTCAACAACGTCATCAATAAATTCAAGCAATTCGACAATCAATGAACGAGTTCTAACTTCTTCTTCCTTACCAAAATCAATCATTTTCCCATCAATTCCATAGCGCCCAGCTCTCCATTTATTTTCATTGATCAAGGCTCTGGTATAAACCATAAAGTTAAGGTTAGCAGATCTCAATTTATAAAGTTTGGCGACTAAAGCTTGGAAAACAGCTGCAATTGCAATTGTTACATCAACTCGAGTTGGACAATCACAAATTCTGAATTCAATGGTAGGAAAAAAGGGATGAACTCTCAAGTCCCACCAAATTTTCTTGGCATTATCAATACATCCCGTTTTAACAAGTAGGTTCACATAGCTAATAAAATCTTCATATGTATTGAAGAAATCTGGAATACCTGTTCTAGGGAATTTATCAAATACTTTCGATCTGAAACTTTTAAACCCTGTATTTCGGCCTTCCCAAAAAGGAGAGTTTGTGCTTAGTGCATAAACGTGAGGAAGAAAATATCGTACAGAATTAGCTATGTGCATAGCCATGTTCTTATCTTCAATGCCCACGTGAACGTGGAGACCAAAAATTAAATTCGATCTTGCGGCCTCCTGAAGCTCGTTAACGATTTCATCGTATCGAGGATTCGGAGTGATTAACTGAGTGCTCCAATGTGAAAAAGGATGCGTTCCAGCGGCAGCGATTCTGAGTCCTTGATCTATCGCAATATCACCAACAGCTTTGCGAAGTTTACTTAGATCGTTTCTGGCTTCTTCGATATTATTGCATATTCCAGTTCCTACTTCAACAACAGCCTGATGCATTTCTGCCTTTACCTGATCATCGAGAAGCCGGCCTGCGATTTCAACAATTTTTTGATCGTGAGACGTGAGTTCACGAGTTTCAGGATGAACAACCATGTATTCTTCCTCGATGCCTAATGTAAAAGATGGAGTTGACACGAATAATCTAGAGTTTGAGCATGCAAAATAGAAAAACACCGGATAACTCCCATCGAGCTCCGGTGTTTTTATTTTATAACAAATTAAGCTTTTTCAGCAACTGCTTTTTTAGCAGAGGTTTTCTTTGCTACTGCAGTCTTCTTTGGTGTTTCAGCTTTAGCTGCAACCGCCTTTACCGCTTTTGGAGCTATCGTTTTAGCTGCTGCTTTTGGAGCTGCCTTAGCTGTTGGACTTAATTTAAGTGCTGCTTTAGACACGAAAGTTCCCCATGTAAGGTTATCCTGACCTGGTTTTTGTGCTTTTGCACGCTCAATTGCAAGATTTGCGGCAGCTTCAATAACCCAGTCAAAATTTTCTTGACCAACACTGTTAATATCAGCATCTGGAGCTGGATTACAGAAATCGATAGCATAAGGAATACCGTCTTTCACTGCAAATTCAACTGTATTGAAATCGTATCCTAAAGCTTTGTTAAGCTTAATAACGTAGTCTTCAATAGTTTTAAGAAGTTTTGCTGAAGAAGGTGCAGAATCTACAACGTAGCGTAAGTGGTGAGGATTACGTGGCTCATATTGCATGATGCGAACGTTATCTCCTCCGATGCAATAGCAACGATAGTATTCTTCAAAAACGATTTCTTCCTGAAGCATCATTACTAGTTGACCAGTTTCGTGGTATGCTTCGAAAAACTCTTCACGGTTATTCACCTTATAAACGCTTTTCCAACCGCCACCTGAATGAGGCTTCATGTATGCAGGAAAACCAATATGATCGAAAATAGCCTCCCAGCTTAATGGAAAGTTTAGGTTTTTGAATGATTCTTCAGATGTATCGGCTGGACGCTCAACAGAAGGTAAAAGAACTGTTTTAGGAACAGGAACTCCTAATTTAACAGCTAAAGCGTTATTAAAAAACTTCTCATCAGCACTCCACCAAAATGGGTTATTGATTACCGCTGTTCCTGAGATAGCTGCATTCTTAAGATAAGCACGATAAAATGGTACATCTTGAGAAATTCTGTCAATGATAACAGCATATTCTGTAGGTTCTGATTGGCTAACAACATCAATAAGAGCAATTTCAGCTTTGATGTCTTTAATGCCTTTTGAATTGATTCTTTCAACTACTGCTTCTGGAAAAGAGCTTTCCATTCCATGTAAAATTCCGATTTTCTTCATTGTGTGTGTTTATTATTGTTTAGGGTTATTCTTAGTTGTATTCATTCTTAATTTATTAATGAAAGGTAATGCGATAACATTCCTTTCCATGCAGGCCAATCGTGATTTGCACCTTCACGGATATCCAACCAGTGCCTTTGACCTTTTGACCTGAGAATATCAGCAAATTGAATGTTTGCATCAAGGCAGATGTCATGACTACCTGTTCCGAGTACTATTTGCAAATCATGGTAAAATGGATTGCTTGCTGAAGGTACAAAATCTGTGGGATTGTTAAAATAAACATTCTCATCATAATACCCATCCATTTGAGATTTGATATCGAATTTAGCCCCCATAACAAAGATGTATTTCACAAATTCAGGATGTTTCAATCCCGCGTTAGCGGCATGATACCCTCCAAAACTGCATCCGGCAAGAGCAAACCTTTCAACACCTGTGACCGATCTAACATGAGGAAAAAGCTCATGAACTAGCATCTGGTCATACCAGATATGATTTTGAACTCTAACAGAAGGATGAACTTGACGGTTATACCAACTAAGGTGGTCTATACTATCAGGACAGAAAATACGAATAAGACCTTCGTTCACATACCATGAAACAGCATCTATAAGTCCAAAATCCTTGTTTTCATGGTAACGCCCCATAGAAGTTGGAAATAGAACCAGAGGAAAACCTCTGTCTCCAAACTCCAGCATTTGCATATCGCAATTTAGTTGATTAGAATACCAACGATGATAGCGTTCCTTCAAGTTAACATTTTATTAATGTTATCTCACTATTGTTGCAGACAATGACTAAAATCCGATATAACATTATGAGATATTCAACAAATCGGGCGCAAAGATAATGATTCTATTAATATAACAACTATGTTGAAAGAATCTTTTAACCAGATTACAAATAAACTTGCGAATTCTTCAATTTTGGAGCCTATGGAGAAGTCTATAAATGAAAAAGAGGAAATTAAAGAAACAAGAGAAACTACTTGGGATAAACACAGGATAGAAGGAATTCATTCTCTCATGCTAGACAGAGTTGTAAATATTGAAGTATTTACACCTCCTTTTTTTAAGAGCTCTTCACAGCCATTGCCTGTTCTTATTCTCAATGATGGTCAGGATAGCGAAACAATGAATCTTCTTGACATATTAAATAAGCTTCAAAAGGAGGATTTGATTCAACCTTTTATTGTTGCAGGAGTTTTTTGTGGAGATAGAATTCAGGAATATGGAGTTGCTTCAAAACCTGACTACAAAAAAAGGGGATCAAGAGCCAAAGCGTATAGCCGATTCGTTATCGAACATCTCTTACCTACCCTATTACATCGCTTTAGAATTGACCTAAATCATCCTCAAAATGCAATTGCTGGTTATAGTATGGGTGGATTATCGGCACTAGATATTGCTTGGAATCATCCAGAATATTTTCCAAGAGTTGGAGCATTTTCCGGCTCATTCTGGTGGAGAAAACGTGCACTTGACCAAGGATACACCGAGCATGACAGGATAATTCATCAATTGATTCGCAAAAGCAGATTGCGCAAGGGAATGAAGTTCTGGTTTATGGCTGGCACCAAAGATGAAACTGCCGACAGAAATAAGAATGGGATTATTGATGCTATTGACGATACCCTGGACTTAGTTGCAGAGTTAATCAAACTTGGCTATAAACCTTATTATGACGTTGTTTATCATGAAGTTAAAAACGGTAAGCATGATGTCCCCACTTGGGGGAAGGCAATGCCCGAATTCCTTAAATGGGCTTTTGGAAAACCTTTATAAATCAAGCTTTTTAAATCTGATTTGACCATCGGCATTCTTGAAATGGTAAATGCCAGCTGGCCATGCTGAAATATTAATATTTTCAGACGTAGTGTCGCAATTTCCTTGGCTTACCAACTTGCCGGTTGAACTTCTTATTTCGAAATGCCCAAGCTTATTCTTAAAAGACTTAATGTTTATTGAATGACTAGCTGGTGAAGGGTAAACAGTTAGAAGGTTGCTCTTACTTGCATTAAAAGACAGGGCATTTTCATCGCAGGTGTGAGTTCCGCTAACGCGGGATGATAAAGCCAGGGAATCTGAGAACTGAGCAAAAGTTTCGTTATTATCTCTTAAAAAGGTTTGAAATAGAGGCTCAAGAAAATCGAAAAGTACATCCTGTTGTTGAGCTCTATTTATCTGAATATCAGAACCGGCTGTTGTTTCACCGAAATCACAGAAAAAGTTGGATTGAGCAAAATAACAATGAGCTCCACCTAGGATACTTATAAACCCTTTGCAATCAGAGGCGCAATCATCATACATAGGAATATGATTCTCTGAAGGAGGTGTTACAGCGTCACCCTCGCCTGAGAAAACAAAGGTTGGTATAGTAATTAAAGATGAAGCAGAAATTGCTGAAGGGTTGGTTTCGGCGGGTGCCAAACCGATAAGTAAATCAGGTTGATTTCCCAGCGAAGCTGCTAAAAATGCAGCCCCACCACCCATTGAATGACCTAGATAAGCGGTGGTTTGTTCGAGTGTGCCGGGCAAGTTCAAGTTTTCTTTTACATATTTATAATCTGCAGCAAAATTGCCATGACTCACTCCCACAAGTCCATTTTCGGTATCAATCATGGCGAAGACATATCCTTTTGGCACAAAAAAACTCGAGATATTCTCATAAGCCGAATAAGTCATTGCAAAGCCATGCCCCAGAATTATTAATGGAAAGGTGCCAGTAGCCCACTCTGCATTCGTTCCAGCACTAAGGGCCGGGTAATAAACTTCAACTGGAATCGCTCTGTTTCTTGATGGATCGAATACACTTTCACTACTTCTGCCAATTGAATAAGATTGAGCACTAGCATTCGTTATGAAAAGGGCAGAAAAAAGAGAAACGAGGATTAACTTCATATAGGTGAATTTATATTTTTTGCTTCAATGAGTACTTTATCCATTCCATCGAGATTCTTTCCACCCGCGGTTGCGAAAAATGGCTGACCTCCACCTCCACCTTGAATGATCGGAGAAAGCTTTTTAATGATGTTAACTGCATTCCAACCAGCTTTTACAAGATTATCTCCTAAAGCCACAGCAATCATTGGTTTCCCATTTGCTTCATTTATCAGGACAATGAACGCGTCAGAAAACTGCTGCTTTAACTCAAAAGCAAGAGTTTTTATAACATCAGGATGATCTAAATCAACTTTAGAAATCAGTTTCTTTATTCCAGCTTCATCAATAATGCTAGCAATGAGGTCTTTCTTAATAGCTCCCGCTTTCTCTTTTCTGAATTGCTCAATTTGTCTTGTTAAGAAAGAGTTTTCCTCTTGAAGGTTATGTATACCTTTTATGATATCCTTTCCAGTTTTGAGCACTCCTTTGACTTGGTTTATAAGCTCAAGTTCTTCGGAAATGTATTTACCTGCAGTTTTCGAGCTTATTGCTTCAATTCTTCTCACCCCTGCTGCAACAGCCGATTCACTCAGAATTTTAAAGTACCCAATAGCTCCGGTTGCTTTAACATGAGTACCTCCGCACAATTCTACTGAATAGGATGGGTCAATACTAACAACTCTTACTACATCTCCATATTTTTCGCCAAACAATGCCATAGCACCTAATTTGCGAGCTTCCTCCAATGGCATTTCTACAATAGAACTCTCAATATTTTCAAGAATCTTTTCGTTAACCATTCCTTCAATTCTACTTAAATCATCAGATTCAATTTTGGAAAAGTGAGAGAAGTCGAATCTCAAATGATCAGGAGCAACAAGAGATCCCTTTTGCTCAACATGCGAGCCTAATACTTCCCTCAATGCTGAGTGTAATAGATGAGTTGCGCTGTGGTTTGCCATGATTGCCTTACGTCTATCGAGATCAACTTGCGCATTGAATGTAGCTTTTGGATCTGTTGGGAGTTTATCCGCAAAATGGATGATTTGACCGTGTTCCTTTTTAGTATCTAAAATGCGAATTTGATCAGCAGCCGATTTAATTATCCCTGTATCTCCAACCTGACCTCCACTTTCGGCATAGAATGGAGTTAAATTAAATAACAAATGGATTTGCTTTTTTCCTTTAGCACTTACCTCTCTGTATTTTGTAATTCTCACATCTGCTTCAGTATAGGAATATCCAATAAACTCTTGCCTATCATCTTCCTCTATTACATTCCAGTCGCCAGCTGCAATGGCTGTGCTTGATCTAGAACGTTCTTTCTGCTTTTGCAATTCAAGCTCAAAACTTGGCATATCAACAGTTAAATTCTGTTCTCTGGCAATAAGCTGAGTTAGATCAATTGGAAAACCATACGTATCGTACAATTCAAATGCAAAAAGGCCATCGATAACTTCCTTTCCTTTATTCTTCTTTGTGTAATCGTTAAAACGATTGATACCATTTGCAAGCGTCCTCAAAAACGAGTTCTCCTCTTCCTGTATTACATTAATTATCAAGCTCTTTTGACTAACTATTTCAGGAAAAGCTTCACCCATAACTTTGATTAGTGAGTCGACCAATGAAAACATAAAAGGCTCATTAAATCCTAGAAAAGTATATCCATAACGAACTGCCCGTCTTAAGATTCTTCTTATTACATAACCCGCTTTATTGCTCTCAGGGAGTTGTCCATCGGCAATCGCAAAAGCTATGGTTCTAATGTGATCAGAGATCACGCGCATAGCTATATCAGTTTGAATATCAACACCATATGACTTAGAAGATTTTTCTTCAAGTGCTTTGATGAGTGGTTGAAAAACATCCGTATCATAGGTCGACTGCTTATTTTGCAGTACCATGCACAATCTCTCGAAACCCATTCCTGTATCAACATGCTTTGCTGGAAGAGATTCTAATGAACCATCAGCCTTGCGATTGAATTCCATGAATACGTTATTCCATATTTCAATCACCTGAGGATGATCTGCATTTACAAAGGCTTTCCCATCAATTGATTTTCTATCCTCGTCAGAGCGCATATCTACATGTATCTCCGTGCATGGTCCACAAGGACCTGTATCGCCCATCTCCCAGAAATTATCTTTTTTATTTCCATTGATGATTCTGCTTTCATCAATAAAAGATTTCCATATATCAAATGACTCAGAATCGAATTCAAGTTTTTCAGATGCATCACCTTCAAAAACAGTTACATACAGCCTGTCTTTTGGAATTTTATACACTTCAGTCAATAATTCCCAAGCACAAGCAATTGCTTCTTTTTTAAAATAATCTCCAAACGACCAATTACCAAGCATTTCAAACATGGTATGGTGATAAGTATCCACCCCAACTTCTTCCAAATCATTATGCTTACCTGAAACACGCAAACATTTCTGTGAATCGGCCACCCTATTATACTTAGCAGGAGAAATCCCAAGAAAAATATCCTTGAATTGATTCATCCCTGCATTTGTAAACATAAGCGTTGGGTCATTCTTAATAACCATAGGAGCCGATGGTACTATTTCATGTCCTTTTGATTCGAAAAAGTCTAAAAACTGCTTTCTTATTTGAGCTGAATTCATCATGAGATGAGAATGCGTAGTTAAAAAATATGAGGCGCGAAGTTAGGAAAAGCAACAATCACAGAGAACTCTCGTTTGACCAAGCTAAAGATTTTAATTAATTCACTACTTTCGCAATAAGCAAGCTTAAGAAAAAAGGCTTGTTTTAACCGACAAACAAGGAATTCAGGCGTAACTCATGGCCAAAATCAGATATCAGTTTAATACCAAATCTCTTTCTTATGAAAGAGTAAAGATGTCACTGAAGGATAGAATGCTTCAATTGATGTCATTTCTTGGTACAGGACTCGTATTCGCTGCATTGGGAGTTCTGATAGCTTATAATACAATTGATTCTCCGAGAGAAAAAGCTCTCGAAAGAGAAGTAGATCAGCTTAGGTTTGAATACGATATTCTTAACCAAAGATTAGGCACGATGACTACTGTATTGGAGGATTTGCAGGATAGAGATGATGATATTTACAGAGTTGTTTTTGAAGCAGAGCCGATTACTGATGATGTGCGAAACGCAGGATTTGGCGGGGTGAATAGATACAGGAAATACAGAAGTCTGGAGAACGGTGAATTGGTTTCTGAAAGTATGAGAAAGGCCGATGTGCTTTCGAAGCAGTTGGTAGTTCAAAGTAAATCTTATGATGAGATTTATGAGATGATTAAGAAAAAGACTGCGATGCTTTCGGCTATTCCAGCCATTCAACCAGTAAATAATAAAGATCTTAAAAGAATGGCCTCAGGCTTTGGATATAGAACTGATCCAATTTATAAGACGACCAAGTTTCACGCTGGGATGGACTTCTCAGCTCCCGTTGGAACTGAAATCTATGCCACTGGAGATGGAATTGTAGTTCGAGCTGATGCAGATGCATCAGGATACGGAAACCACGTTAGAATTCAGCACGGATATGGTTATTTAACGCTTTACGGACATATGAGCCGAATAAAAGCAAGTAGGGGACAAAAGGTTAAACGAGGAGATGTTATTGGATATGTTGGAAATACAGGAAAATCTGTAGGTCCCCATCTTCATTATGAAGTCCACAAAAATGACAAAGCTGTTAACCCAGTGAATTTTTACTATAATGACCTAAGTCCAGCCGAATACGCTACCATGATTGAGCTTTCTGCAACAGAAAATCAATCATTCGATTAAAAGGTGTATTCGTGTCTACCATTCCTTTTGAGTAGGGTATTCAACATTTCTCTAATATCACTAGCGCCGATATGCAACCTGACTCTTTCATCTTCTTGAATATAACCTAGATAATACGCTACATCTAGAAGAAATTCAGTTTCCGACAAATGAAATCTTGCCCTAAGCAGCATATCAACAGGAGAATCTGTTAGTGGTTGATGGCTTTCTGCAATTCTTGATGTTACGCGTATGGATGCCTGAAGAAGTTGATCACATAAACCTTGATGATGCTTTTCCTGTGGAGGGAAATTCCGAATGCTATGATTGATTGCAATAGCTAAATCCATTGCCTTTTTCCAGACCGGAGACTTTTTAAAATTAACGGGTAAATTCATAAATAAGGATATAATTAATATGGTATTGCTAATCTCAGAAAGAGATTTGAATTATATCCGATTTAAACGTGTATAAACGTTTAATAACAGAACAAAACAAAAAAGCCGACTAAAGCCGGCTTCCTGTAAAATTATGAACACAAGTACATCAAAAAAACAATCTAACGTACTTTAAGGTGAAACTAATTCGTTTTCCAATACCCTTTAAATAATTGATAAATGACTTCATTTTCAAATGTATTAGGGACTTTCGTCCGTGTGATGGTATTCATTAAACGCTGACCATAATCAATTGTTGCAAACGTCTTTATATATTTCTTACATAAAATTAACTTTAGTTTAATAGTCATTCATTAAAGGCGCTTAAAGTAATTAACATTTGACTTGTTAGTATTTGTAGATGTTTGAATCATCTATTAACTTATTATATCAACTCTTGCCTCCAATCATTTCTCTTATCTTTGCTCGCTTAATAAACTATTACTGTTAAATTAATGATCTGGAAAGAACATTATGAAGTTGTTGTGGGATTGGAAGTCCACATGCAATTAATCACACAAAGTAAGGCTTATGCATCCGATTCAGCTGAGTTTGGAGCTATGCCTAATAGCCACGTAAGTCCAATAACACTTGGCCATCCAGGAGTTTTACCTCGATTCAATTCAAAAGTCATTGAATATGCAGTAAAGCTGGGTCTCGCTTGCGGCTGTGCAATCACTGAAGTGAATCAGTTTGCGAGAAAGAACTATTTCTACGCTGATTTGCCCAAAGGTTATCAGATTACTCAAGACAAAACTCCTATTTGTGTAGGAGGAAAAATCAGAATAAACACTGAAGATGGAGGTGAGAAATTTATCAATCTCACGCGAATTCATATGGAAGAAGATGCTGGAAAAAGTATGCATGATCAAGATCCTTATGACTCTTTGGTAGATTTGAATAGAGCTGGCGTTCCACTTCTTGAGATGGTTTCTGAGCCCGAGATTAGATCGGCCGATGAGGCCTATGCCTACCTAACCGAAGTGAGAAAGCTAATCAAATACCTTGATATCTGTGATGGCAATATGGAGGAAGGAAGTATGCGATGTGATGCCAATATTTCGGTTAGAAAGCATGGCGAAACTAAATTTGGAGATCGTGTTGAAGTAAAAAACATGAATTCAATTAGGAATGTACACCGTGCAATAGAATTTGAGGCTAAACGCCAAATTGCACTTATTGAATCAGGTGAAATAATAGACCAAGAAACTAGAAGTTTTGATGCTGTTAATGGAACTACCTTCTCATTAAGAAGCAAAGAGAAAGCTAACGACTACCGCTATTTCCCAGAACCAGACCTTTGTCCTATTGTTGTGAGTGAGGAGTATATTTCTTCGGTTAAAAAAGAAATGCCGGCTTTGCCATTTGAGTTACATCAGAAGTTCACAAAGAATTTTGGATTATCCGAGTATGATGCTTCTAATTTAACGGATTCCAAACCTATTGCGCTGTATTTTAATGAATTAGCTGGCATTACCTCTAACCATAAAGCAGCTGCAAATTGGATAAATGGCCCAGTAAAATCTTACCTTAATGATCAAGCCATCGATTTAGAGGCCTTTCCATTAAAACCAGAAAAACTGGCTGGTATTATTGAACTTATTGACAATGATGAGCTTAGTTTCTCCATGGCAAGTCAAAAGCTTTTTCCTGAAATGTTAAAACATCCAGAGAAAATGCCAGCTGAATTGGCAGCTCAGCTGAACATCCTTCAGGAAGGCAATTCTGATATGCTCCTAGAATGGACCAATGAAGCCATATCAAAATTCCCAGATAAAGTACTAGAATATAAGGCTGGTAAACATGGACTTATAGGCTTATTCATGGGAGAAGTAATGAAATTATCAAAAGGAAAAGTTGACCCGAAAAAAGCAAATCAAATGCTGAGAGATCAACTTTCTAAATCTGAATAAAAATGAGACAACTATCAATTATTCTTGCCTTTACGGCTATAAGCTTTATTGCTTGCTCAGGAAACCTGAAAGATAAAAAGTCACCCCTAAGTGGGAAACTCGACAAACACACAAGCACGTGGATTTACCTAGAGCAAATAAACGAGGCAACAGTAAATGCTATTGATTCAGTTAAAACCTCTGAAACGGGCGAATTTGCTTTTACAGCCGAGATTAAACAAAAAGATTTTTATCGCCTGAGAGTTACTCCAAACAATACAGTATTTCTTGTGCTGTCGCCTAAAGAAGAGGTCAAGTATATGAATTCCAATATCATGCTTCAAGAAGATTACACGCTTGAAGGTAGCGAAGAAGGAAAACTTATTCTTGAAACTAAAAGTATTCGTGAAGGAATAAATGCTCACCGCGATTCATTAGTAGAGATTTTAAACGCCACTCCAGCTGAAGAGCGCCAAGCAATGCAAATGCAGATGGAGCAGGGTTTCAACGACTTTGTTCAGACTTCGCTTCAAAAAGCTCGGGATATTATTAAAAACAATCCCAAATCAATTTCCGGTGTCATTGCTGCTGAACTTTTAGATCCGGATCAAGATTTTGAAGTTTACTCTGAACTTGCCGCAAATCTTAAAAAGAATTATTCCTATTCTGGATTTGCTAATTCTTTCATTTCTAGAGTAGAACAAATGAGAGCTACTGCTATCGGTGCTGATGCTCCAGAAATAAACTTACCTAGTCCTTCGGGTCAAATGATTCCACTTTCATCTTTGAAAGGTAAAGTTGTATTAATCGACTTCTGGGCTTCATGGTGTGGGCCTTGCAGAAAGGAAAATCCTAATGTGGTAGCCATGTATAACAGGCTTAAGGACAAAGGTTTTACTATTTACAGCGTATCGCTGGATAAAAATAAAGTAGCCTGGCAAGAAGCAATTGCTAAAGACAATTTGACTTGGGAAAGCCATGTGAGTGATCTTGCCTATTGGAACTCTGTAGTGGTAAAGCAATATGGATTTCAAGGGATTCCATTCACTGTGCTTATTGACAGAGATGGTAAAATTGTAGCTAAAGGCTTAAGAGGTGAAGCTCTTGAACAAGCCGTTTCTTCACTTCTGTAGCCCAATGAATAAAAACTTCAGCCTCCTTCTTTGCTTCTTAGCAGGAAGTATTTCTGCTCAGCAAAGCTACTTTCAACAAGAAGTAAATTATAAAATTGATGTCCGTCTGGATGATCAAAACCATCGCCTGGAAGGCTTTGAAGAATTTAAATACACCAATAATTCAAAGGAAACTTTGAGTGAAATATGGATTCATCTGTGGCCTAATGCCTATAAAGATGATCAGACAGCTTTTGCTAAGCAGGAGTTAATTAGTGGTTCTACTAAGTTTCATTTCTCAAACAAAGAAGATAGAGGCTTCATTGATAGTCTTAACTTTACTTCAAGTGGTAAATCAATTAAATTAACATATCACCCTCAATATGATGATATTGCAAAATTAGAATTAAATAAGCCTTTAGCTCCGGGAGAAACGATTACTATCAGCACCCCATTTAGAGTAAAAATTCCAATAAGTGAATTTTCAAGGCTTGGTCATGCTAATCAGCAATATCAAATCTGCCAATGGTATCCTAAACCTGCGGTTTATGATGCTAAAGGATGGCATCCCATGCCATACCTTAATCAAGGAGAGTTCTATAGCGAGTTTGGTTCTTTTGAGGTCAATATCACTTTACCTGAGAACTATGTTTTAGCTTCTTCTGGAAATATGGTTCCTAATAAGGATGAAGCTAAAAGAATAGAAGAAAATGTAAGAATCACTAAGGAGCTTATGGAATCAGGATTTCCAAAGAGTGATTCCTTCCCTCCTTCTTCGAAGAGTTTCAAAACAGTAAGCTATAAGCTTGATAATGCTCATGATTTCGCTTGGTTTGCTGATAAACGCTATCACATCCTACGCGATAGCGTAGTGCTAAAAAACTCAGGAAGAAAAATCTATACCTATTCCTATTTCTCTAATATTAATGCAAAAGATTGGTCTAAAGGGGCTGAATATGTGAATGATGCAGTGAAGTATTATTCAGAATGGGTTGGTGAATATCCTTATGATGTATGCAAATCTGTTGATGGAGCGCTAAGTGCAGGAGCTGGAATGGAATATCCTACAATCACAGTTATTTCAGCCAGAGGTGGTCCCAAAGCTTTAGATAATGTAACTGCCCACGAGGTAGGACATAATTGGTTCTATGGCATTCTTGCTAGTAATGAACGCGATTTTCCTTGGATGGATGAAGGAATGAACTCCTTTTATGATGAAAGGTATACGGAGTTAAAATATGGGAATTCGTCTATTCTGGGCGACCTTGTTAAAAGTCCAATTGCGAAAGTTTTCCAGCTGCATAAATTCAGAAATGAGGATTTGCAAAATGTAGACTATCTATTCTTCGCAAGAAGAAATCAGGACCAGGCTATGAATTTGCATTCTGCACAATTCAATCAAATTAATTATGGACTTACCGTTTACAAGAAGACAGCCCACGTTTTAAGCTATTTAGAATCTTGGTTAGGCACTTCTAAATTTGATGAGATGATGCAAGCTTATTATCAAAAATGGAAGTTTAAACATCCCTACCCCGAAGACTTCAAAGCACATGTGAAGGAATTTACTGGACAGGACTTGGAATGGCTATTTAATGATTTGATTTCCAGCACAAAACGAGTTGATTATTCAATAAAGAAGGTATCAAAACAGCCAAATGAGAATTACATTTTAGTTAAGAATAAGGGACAAATTCTCTCTCCTGTTAGCCTTACAGGATATACGGCAGATTCGAGTCTAACCTTTTGGTATGATGGGTTTAAAGGCACACAGAAATTGAGTTTCCCTGTCGGGGGATTTGAAAAGTTCTCCGTGAATTATACTGGAAGCATACTCGACTTCAACCCTAAAAATGATGTTGTAAAGGCTAAAGGTTTATTCAAGAAACTTGGGAATTTTAGACCGGGATTGATCACAGGTCTTGAGCATCCTGACATTACAGCTCTTTATTTTGTGCCAACAGTAGGGTATAATTATTACAATGGTTTCATGGGCGGGGTTGCCTTGCATAATATTGGGATTTTAAGAAAACATCTTGAATTCGTTGTTAATCCAATGTTTGCCTTCAATAGTTCTACTCTAGCAGGAGGAGCTCAGATTGATTATTTCATTCGTCCAGTGGATGCATTTTTCAAAAGCATAACTATTAGAGCTAGTGGAGAACAATACGCAACAAGATTATCACCTCAATTAAATAGAGTAGTTTTAGGAGGAACGATGGAAGTGATGAAACGTAGTTCACCACTTAAAAAATCTCTTAATATTGACTTTAGGCATATTTATCTGAGAACTGAGAATTATCTGCAGCCTTTCGAAACAACTCAAAGTGTTTCTGAGAATCAATTTAATCAGTTATTGCTCAAATATGAGAACAAAAGAACACTGAACCCTTTTGATTTAATTGCCGATTTCCAACAAAACAAGCGATTCGTCAAAGCATCTATTACAGCTAATTATCGCGTTCCTTATGCTTCAAAAAACAAAGGATTAAAAATTCGCGTTTTTGCTGGATCCTTCCTTTGGAAATCAAATGACTTTGGAAGTGCAGGCCCTGATGTCAGATTCAGATTAAGTGGTCAAAATGGTTCTCAGGATTATTTGTTTGATGACCTTTATTTAGGTAGAAATGAAACTGAAGGACTTCTTTCTCAACAAATGACAGTTTCCGATGGGGGCTTCAAAGTGTTCAGTTTCAGAGGACAAACATCCGATTATTTGGCTACCGTCAATTTAACGAGCACCATCCCTGGAAAAATCCCAATCAGATTATTTGCTGACATCGGGCACTATTTCAATGGTGAAAATTTCTCCGGTCCTTCAAAGGCTGATTTGATAAACTATAATGCAGGAGTATCACTTTCCTTGATAAACGAAGTGTTTGAAATTTATGTTCCCTTACTTGTTTCAAATGCTATCAAGCAAACGCTTGAAACAAACAATGTAGTTTTCGGAGAAAGAATAAGGTTTGTACTCAATTTCAGACTTGCAAACCCTATTACTCAGATAAGAAACCTCAACCTTTAAGCATGGGAAAGGCCATTTACTTCGCAAGCGATTTTCATCTTGGCGTTCCTAATCATTCGAAAAGTCTTGAGCGAGAGAAGATTATTGTTAAATGGCTTGATGATATTAAGGATGATGCCCAAAGGATATTTCTGATGGGTGATGTCTTTGACTTTTGGTTTGAATACCGTCATACAGTTCCCAAATATTATGTTCGTTTGCTAGGTAAGTTAGCAGAGCTTACAGATTCGGGCATCCAGATTGACTTTTTCACTGGAAATCATGACATGTGGGCCTTCAATTACCTCACAACTGAACTAAATATTAAAGTCCACCGAGAGCCTATTCAATTAGAATTGCAAGGAAAGAACTTTTTCATCGGACATGGCGATGGTCTTGGACCTGGCGATTACGGATATAAGTTTATTAAAAAGGTTTTTGCTAATTCAACCTGCCAATGGCTTTTTGCCAGGCTGCATCCGAATTTTGGAATTGGTATGGCCAATTTTTTTTCGAGAAAAAGCAGAGCTGCTAATCCACAGGTAGAACGTTTTATAGGTGAAGAAAATGAGTGGCTCCTCTCCTATTGCAGAGAGAAAATAGAAGAATTTCCAAACACTGACTATTTTGTTTTCGGTCACCGTCATCTTCCATTAAACCTTCCGGTTAAAGGAGAAAGTCGTTATTTTAATCTTGGCGATTGGTTTTACTGGTATTCGTATTTAAGAGTTGAGAATGGAGTTCCAGACTTGTTATTCTTTGAAAACAGGCATTCTGAGCTTCCTCAAAACATGTAATTAATATTTTACACACCTTAGTTTGGACATTGGTTATCTTTGCGCGCAATGAATACTTCATTTACAGAAGAGAATTATTTGAAGACGATCTTCAAGCTGTCTGAACAAACCAGTGGGAATGTCAGCACCAATTCTATTGCTGAAGCATTACAAACAAAAGCTTCTTCTGTTACCGATATGATTAAGAAGCTTGGTGAGAAAAACTTGCTCGATCACAGAAGATATCAAGGAGTATCACTTACAGCTAAAGGAAGAGAAACAGCATTAGGTATTGTTAGAAGGCATCGCCTTTGGGAGGTTTTTTTGGTTAAAAACTTAGATATTGGCTGGGAAGAAGTACATGATATTGCTGAGCAATTAGAACATACCAATTCTGAAAAGCTTTATGAACAACTAGATAAATATCTAAACTTTCCCATATTTGATCCTCACGGCGATCCCATCCCCGACAGGGAAGGAAAAATGCAGGCCGCTTCTGAAATATCCATTTCTGATCTTAAAGCAGGAGATGAAGTGAGTGTGCAAGGGATTGTAAATCATCATCCCGATTTCCTGCAGTTTCTTGATCAGATTAAGCTTGTTCCAGGAGCTCATTTAAGAGTTGTAAAACGCCTAGAATTTGATGGTTCGGTGAGAATTCAAGTAAAAGATTCAAATGAAGTTATGATTTCTGCCTATGTGGCAGGAAATGTCCTTGTGAAAAGGTAAGCTATGTCGAAGACAGAAAAAGGAAAAGTATCAGTAAAGAATCGAAGAGCGACTTTCGAATTTGAAATTTTGGATGAGTATACTGCTGGAATGGTATTAACTGGTACTGAAATTAAATCAATAAGAAATCATAAGGCGTCAATCTCAGAAGCATATTGTGCATTTGCAGGGAATGATTTGGTAGTTCGAAATATGAATATTGAAGAGTATTCTCATTCATCTTATTTCAACCATGAACCAAAACGCGACAGGAAATTGCTTTTAAATAGGACGGAGATAAGCAAGCTTAAGAATAAACTAAAAGACAAAGGCTTAACAATAGTTCCGCTTCATCTTTACATCAGTGATTCTGGTTATGCTAAACTTAAGATAGCGCTTGCTAAAGGGAAGAAGCTTTATGATAAGCGAGAAAGCCTGAAGGAAAAGGATGCAAAACGCAATCTTAGTCGCTCAGATGCTTTTAGAGATTAATTAGTTTCTATCCTCTAAAAGAGGGACAAATGAAAATTCTCCGTGTTGATTCTCATGAAGACTTCCATCAAGAGCTTTATCAATCACATGCATTACTTGCTTACTTCCTTCACCAACTGGTATAACAATTCTTCCACCTGGCATCAACTGCTCAAGCAAAGCAGGAGGTACAAAAGGAGCTCCGGCTGTGACCAAAATCTTATTAAACGGAGCAAATGCTGGTTGACCTAAATAACCATCTCCAAAAAATAACCTCACGCGTATATCCATTTCTTCAAGCAGCTTTTTGGTGCGAGTAAAAAGTTCGTGTTGTCGTTCAATGCTAAAAAGCTTTATTCCAAACTTTGAAAGTACGGCGGTTTGATAACCACTACCGGTGCCTATTTCAAGTATTTTTTCCCCTTTCTGGGGATCTAAAAGCTGAGTTTGAATTGCTACTGTAGACGGATGTGAAATTGTCTGCCCTGCTCCTATTTTGAAAGCGATGTCTTCGTAAGCCTTTTCAAGAAAAACTTGATCAGGGAAAAACTGATGCCTCGGAACATCACGCATGGCTTCTAATATTTTGGAATGAATACCTTTTTCGGATAAGTTTTCCAACATGCGGTTACGTAATCCTTTATGCCTGAATGTATCAGCCTGAATCATATCTCTAATCTGTCTGAGCTTCCAAATTACGACCACCTTAAGATATTGGTATATCATGACCTCGGCTTTCTTTCACAAAAAATTGTTAATTCTTTTTTCGGGTATTTCAGGTAAAAGAGAGTCCTTAAACATGACAACGAGCAGGAAAATCGATTAGGTTTGCTCTAAATTCTCGAGATTATGCTAAGTATTGGAGTTGTGGGTGTTGGTCATCTGGGTAAAATACATTTGAAACTACTCAAAGAGATTGACCATTATCATGTTGCTGGATTTTACGATGTATCTCCTGAAGTTGCTGCTGCTGTTGAGAAAGAAACAGGTATAAAGGCTTTCGAAACCTATGAGCAACTGTTGGAGAATGTAGATGTTGTGGATATAGTTACTCCTACTCTTTTCCATCACGCCTATGCTTCTAAAGCCTTGCGAGAAAGCAAACATGTATTCATTGAAAAGCCCATAACTGCCACCGTTGAAGAAGGGAGAGATTTGATGCGCTTAGCCGACGAAGCTGGCAGAAAAGTCCAAGTTGGCCATGTTGAGCGCTTCAATCCAGCCTATATTGCAGCATTACCATTTTGTAATAATCCGATGTTTATTGAAACCCATCGCTTGGCCCAGTTTAATCCCAGAGGCACAGACGTTTCGGTTGTTTTAGATTTAATGATTCATGATATTGATATTGTTCTTCATACCGTAAATTCTAGTGTAAAGAAGATTAGCGCTTCCGGCGTAGCAGTAGTGTCTGAATCTCCAGATATTGCAAATGCAAGAATAGAGTTCGATAATGGGTGTGTTGCAAATTTAACTGCGAGCCGCTTATCCTTGAAAAACATGCGTAAAACCAGGCTGTTTCAAAGAGACGCATACATCAGCATTGATTTTCTTGAAAAGGAAGTGGAAGTAATTAGAATGAAGCAAATTGAAGGAGAAGCAGATCCTCTCGCTATAACCATTGATTTGGGAAATGATAAAGGGGTGAAGCAGATTCTAATGGATAAACCAGAAATTTTACCAACAAACGCAATAAAGTCAGAATTAGAAAGTTTTGCAGATGCAATTGTACATCATAAAAATCCTATTGTAACAGCTTCGGATGGACTTCAGGCATTAGATGTAGCCTACAGAATCATTGAAAAACTCAATTTAACACCTCATCTTTTTGCCTAAAGAATGAAGCATTTTTTACGGGGAATTTTTACTTTTTCATTATTCTGCCTTCTTTCAGGCTGTGATATCATTAATCCAAAGGAATCACAACCAGCTTATATTTCTATTGATACCATTCCTTTAACCACTGACCCAGTTTTGCAAGGCAGTAATTCTGCGCGCATAACGGATGCGTGGATATATATTGATAAAAATCTTATTGGAGCTTTTGAGCTTCCTTGCCGCATACCTGTATTAGAAGAAGGTGATCATGAAATACTCGTAGGAGCAGGAATTCAAGTGAATGGTATATCCGCTTTGAGAAGCGCTTATTCTTTTTATAAATTTTGGGAAGGACAAGTTAATCTAAGCCCCGGAGAAACTGCGAATGTTAGTCCAACTGTGGCTTATTTTGATTCATTGAATTTTCCATTAATTGCGAATTTCGATGACCAATCTGGAAATAAGATTGAAGCAAGCATTGCTAGCGATACAATTGTTTCACTTACTTCTTCTCCCAATCTAGTTTTTGAAGGGAACGGTTCTTTCCTTACTTCCTTAAGAAGAGATAGTGGATACGTGGAGTTTCAAACGGTTGACGCATTTGTCCTCCCAAAACAAGGTGCAAACGTGTATGCTGAACTCAACTACAAAACAAGTCATGAACTTTCAATTGGCATAGCTGCTTACTACCCTGTTTCCGCAACTAGAAGGTCATTAATAATTAATTTGAATCCCAGCGATACATGGAATAAAGTTTACCTTAACCTTACTGAAGCTGTCAGCACAGAAGTTAATGCTACTAACTATAGACTATTCTTTTTCTCTTTTAAACCGGCAGGAACGCCTGAAATGGAGATTTTAATAGATAACCTTAAAATCATCCACTAACTAGTGCATTCAATAAAAAGAGACAGAATTCAGGCTATTGCCGAAATGATTGCAGACTATTTCTCTGCGATAGTCGCTTGGACGCTTTATTACACGTTTCGAAAGCTCTACTTAGAACCTCTCAAGTTTGGACATGAAGTTAATTTGGAGTTTAACCTTACTTTTTTCCTAGGCCTAGCTATTATTCCAGTTTTCTGGCTTGTTCTTTATCACATTTCAGGAGCCTATTTTGATATTTATCGTAAATCTAGACTGGGAGTTCTTGGCACTACCCTTTGGGTAAATTTAATTGGCTCAATCATCCTATTCTTTGCCGTTTCTCTTGATGACATAGTCTTATCGTATGAATATTATTATTGGTCTTTCGCAGCACTGTTCAGCATACAGTTCTTTATAACAGCAGTTCAAAGAATTATCATCGGAACCAATAAGGCTAGAAGGATTCAACAAAACAAAATAAGCTTCAACACTATTCTAGTTGGCTCTGGAAATAAGGCGTATGATATATACAAGACAATTGAAAATCAAGCTGTTAAAAGTGGTAACAATTTCATTGGATTTGTTCCCGTAAATGGAAGTGATAATGATGCACTAAAAGCAACTTTGCCTTGTATTGGTGAGTTTAAGGAGATGGTTGAGTTAATCAAGGAGAAGGATGTTGAAGAAGTGATTGTAGCTCCAGAAAATAGCGAACATAAATACTTAGGTAAGTTCCTAACCGAACTTGAAGTCACCAATGTTGTAATTAAAGTTATTCCCGACATCACCGACTTTCTTTTGGGCTCAGTTAGGATGTCTGCTATTTTTGGAGCTCCGGTTATCGAACTGAAAAGGCAATTGATGCCTCCTTGGCAAAAATCGCTTAAGAGACTTTTTGATATTAGTATTTCAATTCTTGTCTTAACGCTATTATCACCTGTATATCTAATAACGGCCTTGATTGTTAAAACTACCTCCAAAGGTCCTGCACTCTACAGCCATTACCGCATCGGCTTCAATGGGAAACCATTTAAAATCTATAAGTTTCGATCGATGTATTGAGATGCAGAAATTAAAGGGCCCCAGCTTTCAAGTAAATATGATGCTCGAATTACTCCCTTTGGAAGATTTATGCGTAAGACAAGACTCGATGAAATTCCGCAGTTTTACAACGTATTGATGGGAACTATGGCTGTTGTTGGACCACGACCGGAACGTCAATATTATATTGATCAGATTGTTGAAGTAGCTCCACATTATCGTCTGCTTCATAAAGTAAGACCTGGTATTACCGGATGGGGTCAAGTTAAATTTGGTTATGCCGAGAACATCGATGAAATGGTAGAAAGGCTTAAATATGATATCCTATATATCGAAAACATGACTTTTGCGCTTGATTTAAAGATTCTCATCTATACTCTTTTAATAGTTATTCAAGGAAGAGGGAAATAGCCCTAAGTGTTGCATCTCCTCTTTTATCTTACTTAATTTGTCGTCTCAAAAACAACCTTCATGAAGCATATTGCAGTAATTGGCTCAGGAACAATGGGCAACGGAATAGCACATACATTTGCTCAGTTTGGATATTCTGTAACTTTGGTAGACATTAGTCAACAATCCCTTGCCAAAGGCATACAAACAATAAATAAGAATCTTGACAGACAGATATCAAAACAGTTAATTACAGAAGAAGATAAGTCTGCAACGTTATTAAGAATAAAAACTTCCACCGAAATAGATGATTCTCTTTCCCAATGTGATTTAGTTGTTGAAGCAGCCTCAGAAAACAAAGAAATTAAGTTTGATATTTTCAGGAGACTAGACATAGTTTGCAAGCCTTCTTGCATATTTGCTAGCAATACTTCTTCTATTTCAATAACAAAAATAGCTTCTGTCACTAAACGTCCTGAGAAAGTAATTGTGATGCACTTCATGAATCCAGTGCCAGTAATGAAATTGGTTGAGATAATAAATGGATATTCAACTTCTTCAGATACCTCTAAAGAGATTTTTGACTTATCGCAAAAGCTCTCCAAAACACCAGTAATTGTTAATGATTATCCAGGTTTCGTGGCAAATAAAATACTCATGCCAATGATCAACGAAGCCATTATTTCATTGCATGAAGGAGTAGCTGGGGTTAATGAGATAGATACAGTTATGAAACTTGGTATGGCTCATCCAATGGGTCCATTACAACTTGCAGATTTCATTGGATTGGATGTCTGTCTTTCTATTCTAAGAGTGTTACAAGATGGATTTGGCAATCCAAAATATGCACCTTCACCCTTATTAGTAAATATGGTTACGGCTGGAAATCTTGGTGTTAAATCGGGAATGGGCTTTTATGACTATTCAAAAGGAATCAAGGAGGCTGTTGTTGCGGCAACTTTTATTAGTTAACGAAGGTTCCGTTTTCTATTGTTTCAATGATATCCTCAATCATCTTATCCTCTGAATTTGCTTGAGGGTTGTATGATGACTTTAGGTTTGTCTTAAAAATTCTTGCGAGCGATTGCCAGAAAAATGCCTGAAATGTTCCTCTTAAATCTTTGACTAACTCGTAAGAGCTATTTCCTGTTTCCCTGTCAATTAGCTTTATAAGAATTCTCCCTTGGTTAATCGTCATATTTCGGATATCATCTTCAAACTCTTCTTTTAGCTCATCCTCAGCTTTCTCCATCAACCTTTTTTGTTCACGCTCTGATTTACCTATCATTAAATCATTGTAACTCTTGAGCTTCTTTCCGGCAAGTTTTGAATAAGGATAAACCTTAGCAACATCTCTTTTCAACCTGCTCCATTTGCGCGCTTCTCTTTTACTAGAAAATGACCTTTCTTCAGAGATAACTACAGATGTTAAGTTAACTACAGGCAGAGTATCTCCACTTTCAGTAATGATGTAGGAAACTTTATAACCAACTTGTACAGGCTGCTGAGAGAGCGATAGAGTTTTCTTGGCAACCATCTGAGATAATCCCTCAGAAGCGCATAAGAAAAAAGGTAACAGGAAAATTAAATTCCGCATAAGTCTAAAATGCCAAATCATATGCCAAAGCTAAAATATCTTGCTTTTCAATAAGTTAACCAATTTCTCAGGTGCCCTCACAGGTCTAGATGTCTCCTTGTCAAAAAAAAAAAGTTCTGTAAATGCTCTATTTGCAAGTTCACCATTTTCCTTTAACGTAGAATATTGAAATCTGATACGCGCGGCTGGTATTTCATGAATCTCTGTCCTAATAGTAAGCTCTTCATCGTATAAGCATGGTTTAATAAAGTCAATTTGATATTTGCTCACCGGCATGAATATGCCACTATCCTCTAATTCCTTATAGTTAAAACCAAAGTTCCTCATGGCTTCTACTCTGGCAACCTCAAAATATCCTGCATAATTTCCATAGTAAACATATTTCATTTGATCAGTTTCGCTATACCTCACCCTAAGTTTACATTCATGAAAAAAGAAATTCATATCCCAGTTTACATTTATTCTATTGCTTAGCTGCAAATTTTCAAGTTCTTTGTATACAATTCGATTATGCCGAACAAAGTTTTCACACCAATTATTCACCTTTTCACCCTTTTATTGCTTTATTCATGCAGTCCTAAGGTATATACCTATGCACCGCAAAATCTTGAAAACAAGGAAATTTCGGAGGTAATGCTTGAGGATAGCCTTATTGAGTCAATCATTAAACCATATCGACAACCTCTGGAAAAATCAATGAGTGAGGTACTCATTCGATGTGAAAGCGAAGCCACGAAGGGATTGCCAGAAAGTAGTCTTGGCAACCTAGTTGCCGATTTATTACTCAACGGAAGTAGAAGAATAAGTCAACAGAAGATCGATTTAGCATTTTTAAATACTGGTGGATTAAGGGTAGAGTGGCCAAAAGGAAATATAACTCGCTCAATGGTATTTGAATTAATGCCCTTTGAAAATACTGCTGAGATAGCAAGTTTCACTGGCTATAATTTGAAACTATTACTAAATCAAGTTGCCCAAAGAGGCGGTTGCCCAATGGCTGGTATTTCCTTCGGGATAAAAGACAACAAGGCCGTTAACATTAAAATTGGTGGCTTAGATATTCAAGATGATCAAATTTATCTAATGGCATCAACAGATTACTTATTGAATAACGGTGACAAGTATACCATTCCTGAATATTCATCACGAACAGCATTGGGTATTAAATTCAGGGACTTATTATTAGATGAGATAGGCTACTTGAATAAAAACGCTATGACATTAAAACCTTCGAAAGATGGAAGAATATATCTCTCAAACACGCCGTAAGTTTCTTAAGTTAGGTGCAGGAGCTTTAAGTTTAGCTGCTATCCCAAACGGAGTGCTTAAGGCCTCAGAAGCTCCTAAAGATTTTAAGTTAACCGTACTCCACACAAACGATTGGCATAGTAGGATAGATCCTTTTCCTGATGATGACCCTAAGTATCCAGGTTTAGGAGGTGCTGCTAGAAGAGCTTCTTTGATAAAGGCGATCAGAAAAGAAAATAATAATGTTCTACTTTTAGATGCTGGCGATGTATTTCAAGGCACTCCCTACTTCAATTATTACGGAGGTGAGCCAGAGTTTAAACTGATGAGTGAAATGGGATATGATGCCTGTACCCTTGGAAATCATGATTTTGATAATGGAATTGAAGGATTAGTGAATATGTTACCTCATGCAAATTTTCCTTTTGTGAATTGTAACTATAATTTTGAAGGTACTGCCCTGAAGGGGAAAATAAAAAAACATGTTGTTTTGAAAAAAGCAGGGATAAGAATTGGGATCACTGGTGTAGGGATTGATTTAAAAGGCCTTGTACCTGACCAAAATCATGAAGGTATCCATTACAACAATCCTATTGAATGTGCCGAAAAACAAGCAAAAGAACTCAAAAACACCTATGGTTGTACATTTGTTGTTTGCTTATCTCATCTTGGGTTTGAATATACAGAAGATAAGGTCTCAGACCGTAGGTTAGCGGCTGGAACTGAGCATATTGATTTGATTATAGGTGGTCATACTCACACGTTTTTAGACAGTCCCGTGATTGTATCGAATAAAATTGGCAAAGCTGTGACGATTAATCAAGTAGGTTGGGCTGGTTTAAGATTAGGTAGAATTGATTACCTCTTTAGTAGCTGCAACAACAGGACTAAAGAGGGTTTTACCCAAAATAAAGTTTTCAGAAAGTCAATAGCTATTTGATTTTTTTTTAATAAATTTTTTGCAAATATTTGCGCTTCGTCTTCTTTCAAGCCACAGGAAGTAGATTAGAATAATGGAATTATCCTTATTCAACACAACGCTAACAGATTACAAACAGAATGGAAAAGACTTTTGATAAAGTTTGGCAGAATTGCCTTGAAATAATCAAGGATAATGTGAATCAACAGAGCTTTAAAACGTGGTTTGATCCAATCCGCCCGGTAAAACTTAATGGACATATATTAACAATACAGGTTCCAAGTCAGTTTTTCTACGAATGGTTGGAGGAACATTACATTGATTTATTGAAGAAAACGATTAACAAAGAGCTTGGTCCAGATGGTAGGTTAGAATACTCTATCATTATGGAAAACAACTTTAGAAATGCTAATCCTTACACCATAAATATTCCGGCGGTAAACTCTAAGTCATTAAGAAACCCTCCGGTGTCTATGCCTATAGACCTCAACGGCAACTCCATCAAAAACCCTTTCATACTTCCAGGGTTGAAAAAGATGAACGTTGAATCTCAACTTAATCCGAACTACTCTTTCGATAATCTTGTTGAAGGCGATTGTAACAGATTAGCTCGTTCAGCAGGATTTGCCGTTGCTAACAAACCGGGAGGAACTGCTTTCAACCCTCTTTTGATTTATGGTGGAGTAGGTCTTGGAAAAACACACCTTGCCAATGCAATTGGAATTGAGATCAAAAGGAATTTTCCTAATAAAACAGTGCTTTATGTTCAATCAGAAAAGTTTTGTCATCAATTCGTTGATGCTGTAAAGAATAACTCCCACAATGATTTCATTCATTTCTATCAAATGATAGACACTTTGATCATTGATGATGTTCAGTTCTTTGCAGGAAAAGAAAAAACTCAGGATGTTTTCTTCCAAATCTTCAACCACCTGCACCAAACTGGAAAACAGCTTGTTTTAACTTCCGATAAATCTCCTATTGAGCTTGTTGGATTAGAACAAAGACTTCTGTCGCGTTTCAAGTGGGGTCTATCTGCAGACCTTCAGGTTCCTAATCTAGAAACTAGAATAGCCATCCTTGAGAAAAAAATCTATGCTGATGGAATTGAGATGCCAAAGGATGTTATTGAATATTTGGCGTATAACATCACCACAAATGTGAGAGAACTTGAAGGTGCTCTGATTTCTTTAGTAGCCCAATCAACATTGAATCGTAAAGCCATTACCATGGAACTTGCGAGACAAATGATTGATAAATTTGTAAAAAATACCACTCGAGAGATATCTATTGACTTCATACAGAAAGTAGTTTCTGATTATTTCAGTCTTCCTCTGGAACTATTGAAATCTAAAACACGTAAGCGTGAAGTTGTTCAAGCGAGGCAGATTGCAATGTTCTTTGCCAAAAACATGACTAAATCTTCTCTGGCAAGTATTGGACTACAATGCGGAGGAAAAGATCATGCTACCGTTCTTCATGCTTGCAGAACGGTAAATAACTTAATGGAAACAGATAAGAAGTTTAGAATTTACATAGACGATATCGAGAAGAAGATAGGAAACCAATAATATTAAATTGTCGAATACCAGGATATTAATGGTTTGTCTTGGGAACATATGTCGTTCTCCAATGGCTGAAGGAATATTCAGAAGACATGCCGAAAAGTCAGGGCTTAAAGCCATTATTGATTCATGCGGTACATCCGATTACCATGTCGGACAGCCACCGGATTATCGCGCTGTGAAAACACTTCAACGCCATGAAATTGATATCAGTGGGCTTGCTGCCCGTAGGTTTAATGTTGAAGACTTTGATGAATTCGATCACATTTTTGTGATGGATGCTTCCAACTTAATGAATGTTCTGGCTTTGGCAAGGAATGATGCTGACAAACAAAAAGTCAGCCTATTACTTGAAGAAGTTTATCCCGGAGAAAATCGGTCTGTGCCAGATCCATATTTCGGAGGTATCGATGGGTTTGATGAGGTGTATCAACTGATTGATGATGCCGCCTCTTCCTACCTAAAAAAACTTAAATGATGCAAAGCGGAAAGCTTTTTCTGCTTCCCTGCTTTATCGGAGATGAAGAAACATCCTCTACCCTTTCAAACTGGGAAATAGACTTAGTCAATACTATTAAGCTTTTTATAACGGAAAATGAAAAGTCATGCCGCAGATTTATGCGCAAAGCAGGCTTTCAAGGAAACTTTGATGAACTTGAATTAATTAGACTTGATAAGAATTCAAGTCCTGAAGAAATCAACCACATCATTAATCTTTTAAATGCAGGAAATGATGCAGCTCTTATTTCTGAAGCAGGTGCTCCTGCGCTTGCTGATCCCGGAGCTCCTCTAATAAGAATAGCTCATAAGCATGACATTGATATTATTCCTGTTCCCGGTCCTTCGGCAATTATGCAGGCTATTGTATCATCAGGATTAAATGGGCAACAGTTTATTTTTCATGGCTATCTCCCTATTGACTCATCAAAAAGAAAAGCTGCACTTAGAGACCTTGAAAATAAGTCAAGTAAAGATGGTTATGCTCATTTCTTCATTGAAACACCCTACCGCAACAACGCCTTATTACAAGATTTGCTTGAAGTATTAAGTGGAAACACCTATTTAAGTATTGCAGCAAATATAAATTCAGACCAGGCTTTCATTAGGACAAAACCTGTAAAACTCTGGAAGGTCAATATACCAGACCTCCACAAGAAGCCCGCTGTATTTGGTCTAATTTGCAATTAATTTTGTTTTTATTAAACCATCTTTGCTGAGCACCGTCAAGAGAGGAAAACCCATTATATCATGCATAATTCAAATAGTAACTCTAAAACACTTCTTTCTGCAGTTTTGGTTTTAACGCTTTTATTAAGTTCATGCTTAAAGAATAAAGACCTGGACGATGATACAAGCGCCGCACAAAATGAAAACATGGCTGAGAACTACTTTTCAGAATTGAGTTCAATTTCAGACCAAGTAGCTACAACAGGAGATTTATCTGGATACAAATTATCTGAAGACCAAGGAACTTTACTTGCAACTTGTGCTGTAATAACAATCGATACCTCATCAAACGTAAGTGCCCAAAACCCTAACATATTTACTATTGATTTTGGCAGTGGATGTCAAGGTACTGACGGAAAACTCCGTGTGGGAAAAATTATAATTACCGCCACAGGCAGATATCTTGACGAAGGCACCGTGATAACTATTACTCCAGAAAATTATTCGGTGAATGGAAATCTGGTAAATGGCTCTAGAATAGTTACTAACCTTGGAGAAAATGCTCTTGGTCAACCGTCTTTCTCAGTTTCTGTTAATGGAACTATTGTTTTAGCAAATAATGGTGGTACTATAACTTGGAACGCAAACAGGATAAGAACCTGGACAACAGGTTTTAATACTCCTCTCCTATTCTTTGACGATGAATATTCGATTTCAGGTAGCTCAACAGGGACAAAAGTGAATGGCCAAAGCTGGACTGCTCAGATTAATACAGCACTTCTTTACAGACATAGCTGCCGCCAAATAGTAACAGGTACCATAACTATCAATCCTCAAGACAGGCCTGAAAGATTAGTCAACTTTGGAAATGGAGACTGTGATTATACTGCTTCGGTAACCATAAACGGTAACACTTACACTTTTACTCTCCTATAATTTGCAGACATTATATTAAGAAAAGGCAGACCATTGGTCTGCCTTTTCTTTTTTAGCAGACATTTTAGCTATTTTTACAGCGAATGAAGTATAGATTTTACAATTACCTGTTTTATTTATCAATAATTATAGCAGGTTTATCATCGTGTCAACGAGATGGAATCACTGAATGGGACACAGATATCCTAGCACCACTAGCCGAGGCAAGACTCACTGTTGCTGACTTATTTGCTGATTCACTCATAATAAGCGATGAAGGTCAACCGCTCGTTATCAAATTGGATTTTGATTATAAGCTCATCCCAGACGACTCCTTATTGAGAATTCCTGATACCCTTTTAACCGACGATATTTCCTTGCCTATAAATTTCAACCTTCCTTCAGGTTTTGAAGTTGCCAACATTAGTCAACTAATTCGCTTTTCATATAAAGACGTGCAACTAACTGAAGCCATTCTTGAAAGTGGCTATGCAGAGTTTACAATTATCAATTCATTAGACGATAAGGTCTTCTTTGATTACTCACTTCCTAAAGTAAGTTTTAACGGTTCTCCTATCGCTTTTAACAATCTCGAGGTGCCTGCAAGTAATGCCAATGGTCCATCGGTATCAACAAATACAATAGATCTTTCTAATCACTATCTTGATCTTAGAGGAGATAACTCGCTTAATTCCAATCAAATTCGCTTTTTATTAAATGCTACTTTAAACCCTGCAGGTGATGGCTCTTTGATTTCGGCAAACACCCCCTTCATAACCTACAAAAACAGATTTTATAATTTGAAGCCTTCATTTGCTAGAGGTTTTCTCGGTCAATCAACATTTGAATTCAATGATGGAAGTGATGTTGCATTGATGAAAAAAATCAGTGGATTGATTTCTTTGGAAGACATCCTATTGAATATCTCACTGGAAAATTCGATTGGAGCCGACTTTAGACTTAGAATAGAAAATATTGAAGCTGTAAAAGGGAATAATTCTATTTCGCTGCAGCATCCAATCATAGGAACAAACGAAAATATTTCCCGAGCTCAAAACATTAGTTTTGAATCAAATCCATACACACCAACACTTAGGTCCTATACTTTTAATACATCCAACTCAAATATTAAAAGCCTAGCTGAATCGCTTCCTGAACGATTTAACTACAGGATTTTCGCCCAACTTAATCCCTTAGGAAACATATCTTCAGGTAACGACTTTGTTTATTCTACTTCTAACATTACCCTTAATGCAAGCTTAGTGCTTCCTTTGCGCTTTTCAGCTTCGAATGTAGTTTTTAGAGATACCATCCTATTTGAAGGATTAAAAGAAAATGACACTCGTAATTTTGGAGATGGTCAACTAAGTTTAATAGCAACTAATGGTTTCCCATTTGATATGAGCGTTGAACTTGAGATGTTGGATACAAATTTCTCTAGCTTAAGCACATTTTTCATTGATCAGAATATTGCAGCTGCAAGTGTTGACTCTGAATTGAAGGTAAGTGAGGAAAGAATTTCAACCATTAGTATTCCAGTCACTAATAAAACAAAAGATGATGCTGTAAGGGCTAGATTCATTGTTGTGAATGCTAGAATAAACACTAATCCAGCCAACCAATTACTTCCTTTGTATAAAAACTATGCACTCAAGCTACAGCTTATTGGAGATGGCAAATATCGAATTCAGATAAAATGAGAAAAGAATCGTTCATCTTTTCAATAGGTTCAAGCTTATTGTTGCTTTTCGTAATGGCCAGTAATGTTAAAGCACAGACGTCAAATAACGCTGGCTTTGAAAGTGATTTATCTGAGACACTGAATCAAATTGGCCTACCCTATTTATATGAAAACAAAGGATTAATAAGGATTTGGGCTAATGCTTATACTCAAAGCAATTCTGTACCTACAGAATTTTCAAACGCTTTCATTTTTCCTGATTTCATTTCTGAACAAATGAAAACTTCAGCTTACGAGAGATTAAAAGAAAAAAATCGTTTTGGAGGCGAATTTAACCGTGGTGTTGAATTGACTTTCAGCCCAGATAGTACTTGGAAATCAGAAGGTAAGTTTCTTTCATTTAGGTATAAAAGCAGCACATTATTCGGTGCTGAATTTGGCGAAGACTTGTTCAAGCTGATTTTCAGCGGAAACAAACAATTCCAGAATGCTTCAGCCAGCCTAAGCGAAACTCAGCTTCTCTTCAATGCTTTTGAAACCTTTGAAATAGGTTTCTTAAAAACAGGAAGTAAATCAATCTCCTCATTTAGTTTCGGCTTAGTAAAAGGAAACCAATACACCTCCATTAACTTAGAGGAAGGAAGCTTATTTACATCTCAAAATGGAGACTATCTTGACTTATCTTGGGATGGTAATTATGTTCAATCCTCCGGAGGCAATAAACTAAATAATAACCCTTCTGTTGGTGCATCATTAAACTTAAAATTTGTTCAACAGCTTGGTAGCAAATGGATATTAAGAGAAAGCATAGAGGATTTCGGCTTTACTGTTTTTAATTCTAACACAAGAACTGCTAAGATGGATACGGCCTTTAGGTTTACAGGTATTCAACTGGGCTCTCTTTTCGATATTTCTGATTCAACTATTATTGTGGGAGACACCCTTGAACAAAAAATCTTGGGCAATGACGTTAGGCAGACTCAAATGATTGCTCTTCCCGTAGATATACAAGTTGGTTTAACACGACTTTTTAACCATAGACTTTCAGTTGGGCTAAATGTCAGATACCGCTATATTCCGGGGTTTATTCCACTTACGGAAGCTAGTGTTAGCAAATCATTTGGAAAAAATCGCAGTGTGAGGCTTATGCTTTCATACGGTGGTTTTGGAGGTATTCAATCTGGAGTAAGCGCAGTAGTTTTTTCAAATCATCACCATAGTTTAAGAATTGGCTCTTTCTTCAATGAAGGGTTTATTAGTCCTAGAAAACTATCAGGTGCCGGACTTCAACTTAATTATGTTCATCACATTTGATAAAGATATGAGAAGCATCATCACCTTAATATCCTTATGTCTTTCGTTACATGCATTTTCCCAATCGGGATATACTCGAACCTATGGAGCTTACGGTTTATTTAGTGAAGCTGCAGATATTGCCATAGACACATCAGGAAATGTATTTTTATGTGGGTCTACCGGTGGCTGGGGCGCTGTTAATGGCGACATGGCTGTTGTTAAAACTGACACGAATGGTATTCGCTTGTGGGAAAAGGTGTATGGCTCGCAATTCACTGAATCAGGAAAAGCAATAGTCATTATTCCCGAAGGTGGATTTATTGCTTTAGGAACAGTGAATTCAGGCTCGAATAACGATTATGAATTGTTACTCGTTAGAGCTGATGAGAATGGCGATGAAGTTTGGCAAAAAGTTATAGGTGGCAGTGGTTGGGATCAAGCTGCTGATTTGACTCTTCTCTCAGACGGAGGTTTTGCTGTTGCATCAACTCAATGGGATGATGAAGTCAGTGGGCAAAAAACAATGGTTTGTAGGAAATTTGATTCTGAAGGCAACCAAATTTGGGAAGTTCGTCCAGATAATGAACTCGGGTTTTCTGAAGCCTATTCAATACTTGAGTTGCGAGATAGCACTATTTTAATAGCAGGAACTGGAAATCTCGATAACCTCGATAAGGATATGCTACTCGTTAAATACTCTTATGAAGGAAACGAAATATGGAAAAGGTTTTATGGGGTAGATATTGATGAGTGGATTGCTGGTATCGCCTTAACGGCGGATGATAGAATTGGTGTAGCGGGAAATAGACAAATAGACGATGTAAATAAAAGTCCACATTTGCTTTCATTAAACACAGATGGAGATATCTTAAATGAGTTCTTCGAACCAAACAATGCTGAAACTACAGGTGTTGCTTTTAACCCTCTTTCCAACTCATATTTCTTCGCGTGGAATTACACAAATTCTGGTACTAACAAAGCAGCTATTTTCAATTTCACAAACGATTTTATTTTTGGTTGTAATGGATTGCCTTCGGCAGGAGTGACTGTTCCATTCTCTGCAAGTTCAGTTGCGGTTGGATTAAATGGTTATATGATGCTTTGTGGTAAAATGGAAGATACCGGCCCAGGAATCATCAGTATGCTTTCATTTAAGTGCAATCCTTCTTGCCAGCATGATCAAACATTACAGGTTTCTCTTAAAGAAGTTAGTTTAGTTGATGAACTTATTATTTACCCTAATCCAGCTTCTGCGGTTGTGAATATTGATAATGTTCCTGCCAATGAGATAAAGAGTATTTCTCTCATTGACTTAAGCGGGAAGCAAATTCAAGTCTCGATAAATAAGGCTTTTGAGAATATAACATTCGATATAAGTAACATCCACGCAGGATTTTATCTAATCCAACTTGAATTGGAGAAATCCACAAACGGAAATTTCCTTAGAAGGTATCCAATCATTATTGCTCGTTAAGTATGTTAAAAGAGTCCCTAAGATCTCTTCTCTGGCTTCTTCATTTGGATATTACCAGAAATCTGAAGTACGACAGACTTACCTATCGAGTACTTCAAAAAATCCTGTCAATAGATAGCAATTGCATCGATGTTGGAAGTCATAAAGGGGAATTACTTCAATGGATGATAAAAATGGCTCCTAAAGGAATTCATTATGCCTTTGAGCCAATACCTTCCTTCTACAAGAAGTTAAAAGAAACCTTTGAAAAATCAGCTTTTATAAGCCCTTATGCTTTAAGCAATGAGGATGGCAAAACGTCATTTGAATTTGTTAAAAACGCTCCCGCCTATAGCGGCTTAAAGCGAAGAACTTATTCTGTGAGCAGTCCAGACATTGAAACTATTTATGTAGAAAAAAGAAGGCTCGATGAGGTTTTGCCAGCTGATTACATTCCTCATCTTATTAAAATAGATGTTGAAGGGGCTGAATTTGAAGTAATGCAGGGCTCAATTAATACGCTAACCAAACACAAACCTTATATTTTGTTCGAATTTGGGCTTGGAGCTGCCGACCACTACTCTACTTCCCCAAATGATGTTTTTGATTTTCTTTCGAGTTGCGGATTGCAAATTTACACCCTCCAAAATTTCCTGAAATCAAAGGAAAGTCTTAGTCGTGAGTCATTTTCAAAGCATTTCACCGAGAATTCAGAATATTATTTCATTGCTGGAAAAAAGTAATTTCTTCCAAGCCTCTAGCTTAATAGACGGATGCATTGTTAATTCAGCACTTCATCAATCTTGCTTTCTGTAAGGAGTTTGGGGGATATAGATAAATCAGGTAAGTTTGACCTTTATCTCTTGAGTTAATCATCAATAAAAGAATTGCCATCTTGTAACCATGTTACGCTATTTGCTAAAGCGACTTTTTATACTTATCCCGCTGCTATTGCTTATTTCGGTAATTGCATTTATACTTAGTTTGAGCACACCTGGAGATCCCGTTGATAGGTTATTGCAATCAGCCGAGACCGGCGAAGGCGGAGCAGGCTCAGCTACTAGAATGAATCGAGATAAGGAGGCTGAAAAACTGAGAGAAAAACTCGGTTTAAACCTTCCTGTTTTCTATCTGAGCATTCAAACTCTTGCCGATATCGATACATTATATAAGATTAAAAACCCCTTGCACCATGATGCATTAAAACGAATGGCAAGGGAAACAGGTAAGCCAGAAATGGTACTTCTATGGTACGACGTTCAAGAAGATATAAAAAGTGAGTTTCGAAAGGCAAAGGACGATAGCTCTAGGCAACTCATGAAAAATTACCAAATTCAGATGAGTGCTTCTGAATCCCTTCTTGAAGGGGTTATAACTTCTTCAAATTGTGAAGAACAAAAATTAAAAATCGATTCATTAAGCAACTTACTTTCATTAATCCCTGAAATCACTAAGCTTAGGTCTAAGTGGGAAATTGGACTGAGTCAATATACTAGCCTCTACACTCTTACTCATCCATGGAAAAGATATATTCCCTCACCACACTTTTATGGACTAAATAACCAGTATCATTATTGGCTTTTCGGGAAAAAAGATGTGAGTCTAGGAGCTATTAGAGGGGATTTTGGTATTTCTTTTAGAGATGGACAAAAAATTTCGACAAGAATTGGTAAAGCCATGAAATGGACGCTTTTTATTTCAATTACCTCACTTTTCATTGCTTTTATATGTAGCATTCCCTTAGGGTTAATTGCTGGGAGATATGCCGATTCTGCATTTGATAAAATAACTTCGATAATTGTTTTCGGGCTTTATGCATTACCAGGCTTTTTTGTTGCGAGTCTGCTTCTGATACTCTTCGCAAACCCTGATTTCATGGACTGGTTCCCTTCCTCTGGAGTTAGAGACCCTGAATTATTTGATAACACGTGGACTCCAATTCAACGTCTTATTCATTACCTACCCTATCTCATTCTTCCGATTATTTGTCTAAGCTATGCTTCTCTAGCCTTTATAAGCAGGCAAGTTCGAGCAGGAGTAATTGAAGCATATTCAATGGGTTATGTTAAAACAGCTAGAGCCAAAGGATTAAGCGAGAATAAAATCCTTATTAAACATATTCTACCTAATATTCTCTTTCCACTTATTACATTATTAGGTCAAACGTTACCTGTTCTATTTGGTGGATCTGTGATTATTGAAGGAATTTTCAATATCCCAGGTATAGGCTTGGAAATGTATGAAAGTGTAATAAACTTTGACTACCCAATGATTGTAGCCATATTTACTATCATTGGATTCCTCACCATCCTTGGTTATTTGCTTTCAGATATTTTATATACCCTTGTCGACCCGAGAGTAAAACTTAATTCCGTAAACAATGAATGAACGGAAGTCAAGATATTTAAATCGCAGGCTGCAAGTCTTCAAAGCTTCTAGAATTAATAAGCTGCTTTTGATATTATTAGGTCTTTGGATTTTTATTGCAGTTTTTGCTGATTTGATAGCGACAGATCAACCTTTGGTAGTTTCTTACAAGGGAGAAACTTTATTTCCTGCTGTTTCAGCTTTATATGATTCACACAGAGTTGAATTTTATAAGGAAAACGAAAGTGACAAGAATATTCAAGAACTTGATCTTGAAATTATTGATTGGAAGCAAGTTGATGCTGAATGGGTTATTGGGGCACTTATTCCATGGAATAATGAGAAACCCGACGTCTATAATAGAGATTTTGTTGGTCCTTTCGATGAACAAAAGATAAAGGCAGCCAATGGAAACATGCAGGTAAGCCCAGTTAGATTTAGGCACTATTTAGGCACCGATCGATTAGGTAGGGACTTAACTGCAATGTTAATCCATGGATCAAGGATTTCATTAAAAATAGGATTGTTATCTGCGTTTATTGCTTCTCTTATAGGACTTCTTTTAGGTGGAATTTCTGGTTACTATGGAGACAATAAACTAAAGCTGAAAAGATTAACATATCTCATGACTGGAATGGGATTTTTTGCAGGTATTTTCTGGGGCTTTGTTTCAAGGTCTTCTAGCATTGCAGAAGGTTTCTCTGAAGGCTTTTTTAGTAGTATTCTTCAGATTCTAATAAGTCTCCTGTTTATTATAATTCCATCAGCTTTAGCTTATTTGCTATCAATCTATCTACCTGCTGGGAAATGGCTGCAAACAAGAACCAACGTCTCTTTGGATACGCTGATTCAAAGGTTTAGTGAACTCTTCAGCACAATGCCCAAGATTTTAGTTCTTTTAACTCTGGCAGCTGTTTTCAGAGACAAAAGTGTTGGAATGGTGATAGCAATTATTGGCTTCACGAGCTGGACTGGTATAAGTCGCTTATGCAGAGCTGAACTACTTAGAATAAGATCACTGAATTATATTGAAGCAGCTGAAGTGCAAGGGTTTAAGTCATGGACTATTTTATTTAAGTACGCTTTGCCAAATGCGATGGGTCCTGTTATCATTGAAATAGCATTCTTAATTTCAGGAAGCATACTTGCGGAAAGCAGCTTATCATTCTTGGGCATAGGTGTGCCTGTTGAAGTTTCAACTTGGGGTCTGATATTGAGCGAGGGTCGTCAAGATTTTGATGCATGGTGGATGGTAATTTTTCCTGGATTGGCAATTTTCTTTACCATTCTGCTCTTCAATTCTTTTGGTCAGCGATTGAGGTCTATTAGATCGACTTAAGTAGAAATTGAAAATCTACCATTCACCTACTCAAATTGTTCATTCACCGAAAAGGTGTTTAGTAACTTTGGACGGCACTCTATGTTTGGGGTATTAAATCTTAAACATTATGGAAAACGAATTAGAAACAACAAAATTTCAAGGTCCTTATAACCCCCGTTACAATAACAGGTTGGGTCGGATTCTAGGAGGATTAGTAATTGTTATGGCTGGCTCTGCTATATTAATGCAAAGAGCAGGAGTTTATTTCCCGGGCTGGGTATTTAGCTTTGAGATGTTCCTGGTAACTCTTGGATTATACCTTTGGGCGAGACATTCCTTTAGACGTCCAGGTGGACTCATCTTAATGCTTGTAGGTGGTTTTCTCTTGCTGGATAATATTATCCCGGATTTAAGAGTTGGCCCATACGTTTGGCCGATAATTATTATTGGTGTTGGTATTTACATGATTGTTTCTCCGGGCGGTTTTGCTCGGAGAAAAAGTATGATGCAGAAATTTGGTCGTAAAGATGAAAATCCTGATTTGAAAAATGCAAGTAGTGAGGAATTCCTGAATGTGACTTCAGTATTTGCTGGAATTAAGAAGAGATTCTTTACTAAGGATTTTAAAGGAGGTAAGGCTGTTTGTTTTATGGGAGGAATTGAAGTTGATTTAGGCAACGCAGATATTCAACAACCTGTAACAATTGAAGTTTCACAAGTATTTGGAGGCACTAAATTGATTATTCCCTCTAACTGGCAAGTAAGATCTGAAATAGTTGCAATTGCAGGAGGAGTTGAAGATAAGCGTCATCAACCTGCGCTTATGGAAGAAGCGGATACAGAAAAGGTTCTTATTATTAGAGGAACGATTATTTTTGGAGGAATAGATATTAAAAGCTATTAAAATGAAAGATAAAATCTTTGTGGCTTCTCTTGTTTATGAAGTAAAGCTGAGTAAAAGCGGGAAAATTCTCTTTGAAGAGCAGCTTGTTCTTATTGAAGCTAAAAACAAAATCGAAGCAAATCAAAAAGCTATAGAAATAGCGAATAGCCATAAGGGCATTGATGAAACACTAACAGAAGGATATCAGATTTGGAGCTTTTTCAAATTAAGATATTTGGTCCCTGTAGATTTTAACGAAAATACCCCTATCATAACTCGTACACTTGATAATGATGAATGGAATAACCTACCTCAAGAAAAGAGTAATTTGAAGGAGATTCTAAATTTTATAAATTAAAAGAATGCGTTTTTTAAGCAACTGGCTTCCTCCAATTATTGGCTCACTTATTTGGTTTCTATTCCACTTCCTTAGCTTAAGCACTATTGGAATAGAAAATGAGAGTTCTTTTAAAGATGCAGTTGTTCTTACTACCCTATTACTGCTTATTCTTCTTGGCTTAAATGCCATGATAAAATTATATAAACCAGGAGTTGTAAGGTCATTATACTTAATAATTGGAAATCTTATTATCTCATTTGGTATTATTTTTCTTTATGAATTAATTCAAACAAAAGTCTTCGAATCAGAAGCGTTGTTGCTTATTAATTTAAATTATCCAAGGTATTTAATTGTAGCATTGCTATTTGTGATTCTGCAAACCATCGTTTTTTACACTTGGATAAGAGAAAGTATTGAGGAAAGAAATGAAGCGGAAATAAGAAGAATTAAAGAGGAAGAATTGATCCGACAAGCAGAATTAAACGGGTTGCGTCAACAATTTCAGCCTCATTTCCTATTTAATAGCCTTAATTCAATTCAGTCTTTATTGCAATTTGATAAGGATAAGGCGTCTGAAATGATTCAGACCTTAGCTGATTTTTTGCGAGGATCAGTTTCAAAAAATCCATCTTCTTTCAGAAAGTTAAGTGAAGAATTAAAACACTTAAACCTCTATCTTGAAATTGAAA
>JBBEBC010000028.1:0-41530 GCA_040882555.1 Bacteroidia bacterium | reverse complement strand
TTTATAATCAGGATGCGGCTACCACTAACTCAACATTTTATTTAGTAATAGCTGGCACTCCTGTAGGTTGCAATCTCACAGGGCCAACAATTACCACTGCCGGTTCTTCAACCATTTGTAATGGACAATCTGTAACTATTAATTCCAGTGGAGCTTCGGGTGTGACTTACCAATGGAGACTAAATGGAATTGATATAGCTGGGCAAACTGCAAGTTCCATTTCAGCAGGTTCTGCAGGTGCTTATAGCCTGTTTGTAACAGATGGACAAGGTTGTACCGCTACTTCAAATGTTGTAAACATAGTAGTAGGTCAAAATCCCACACCTGTTGCAAGTTCTACCGGCAACACTACAATATGCGGTAGTGGATCGGTTGCGCTATCAACAACAACATTAACGGGTGGAAGCTATCAGTGGCTTCTGAATGGATCTCCTATTATTGGTGCAACTCAAAACACATACTCAGCAACACAATCTGGAGCATTTTCTGTATCTGTAACAAACAGCGCCGGTTGCAGTGGTTCATCTAACTCAATTACTGTAAATGTTGTAGCTAATGTTACCGCAAGCATCAGCAATGCTGGTATCACTACTATATGTCAAGGTAGTTCTACTACTCTGTCGATAAATACGCAAGTAGGGAATACTATTCAATGGAGATTAAATGGAAATCCAATTAACGGCGCTAATTCGCAAACCTATAGCGCCACTGAAGCTGGTACTTATACGGCCACTGTAAGCAACGGACCAACATGCAATGCTACTTCGAATTCAATTACTATCAGTGTAGTAGCTGGGCCTAGTGCCACAATTTCTGCGGCAGGTGCAACAACATTTTGCACCGGCGGAAATGTTCAATTAAACGTTACTCCTGTAAGTGGTGCTAGTTACCAATGGCAAAATAACGGTTCATCTATTCTTGGAGCAGTATCTTCTAACTTTACTGCAACGCAAAGCGGCATGTATACTGCTATTGTAAGCACTGTAGCTTGCGCTGCAACCAGTAATGCAATTAGTGTAACGGTTAATCAAGCTCCAACTTCCACGGTGTTTGCAAATGGCCCTACTTCATTTTGTCAAGGAAACTCAGTTTTATTAACTGGCCCTACTGGCGTAGGATTAAGTTATCAGTGGATTAACAATGGTAACCCTATCGGTGGAGCAACATTAGATTCTTACACAGCAACCACTTCTGGAAATTATGTGCTTTCTGTAACACAAAATGGCTGTACTAGTAATTCATCAGCTACCCAAGTTACTGTAACTCCTCCTCCTTCATCATCAATAACAGTTAACGGAAATGCAACTGTTTGTCAAGGAAGCACAGTTAGTTTAAGCGCTCCTGTTGGAAACAACCTAAGTTATCAGTGGTCGTTGAACGGTACTCCTATCACTGGTGCTATTGGACTAAACTACACTGCTAATACCTCAGGCAATTACACTTTAACTGTCTCTCAAGGAACCAATTGTTCTTCAACCTCTACTGGTGTAGCAGTTAATATTCTTGCTGCGCCCGCAGCTACTTTGACTGCCGGTGGACCAACCGGTATTTGTCAGGGAGAATCAGTAGTACTTGTAGCTACTTCAGGTGCAGGCTTAACTTACCAATGGCAAATAAACGGGGCAACAATACCTGGAACTAGTGGTCCAAGTTATACTGCCAGTGCTGCAGGATCTTACTCAGTAGTTGTAACCAATACTAGTGCATGCACAAGCACAAGCGAACCGTTAATAGTTAGTGTTAACCCACAACCAATTGCTTCAATAACACCAAATGGTCCAACAACATTCTGCATAGGTAATACTGTACTATTGCAGGCAAACTCTGGAAATGGTTACACTTATCAGTGGAATCAAAATGAGAACCCTCTAGTGGGTGTTGTTAATTCTGTTTTCAATGTTAACGTAAGCGGAAGCTATACAGTGGTAGTTACAAGTCAAGAAGGATGTTCTGCTCTTTCAGCTCCAATTCTAGTCAATGTGGCTGGTGTAGCTGCTGAAATCTCTTTTGTAGGTAACCCAGCTATTTGCGACGGTAATGCGGTTACGCTAAATGCTAATTCAGGGGCAGGTTTATCTTACCAATGGCAAAACAATGGTTCAAACATCTCAGGCCAAACTGCTGCTAGCTTCCTTGCAACTGCTGCTGGTAACTATACTGTTGTTGTGACTGACCCAAATAATTGTGCTTCAACATCACAACCAACAACAATCACTGTTGGTCAAACTCCGAATCAACCAGTTATAACAGTACAAGGAGAAAACACGATTTGCGAAGGCGACGAACTTGAATTAACTTATTCAATAAGCGCTGGATTAGCTTATAGCTGGACTAACCTCGGAAATCCTGTTTCTGGAGGAACTAATGGTTCTCTAACGGTTACTGAGGCTGGCGAATATGTGCTTAAAGCAGTTAATACTGCGAACTGTAGTGCTGATTCAGATCCTGTTTCAATTAGTGTGAATCCACTTCCTACTGTATCTCTTGTTCTTAACCCCGATACAGTATGTTCTAAGGGAGTTTCACTAATTCTAGTTGGAGGTAATCCTGCTGGTGGAGTTTACTCTGGAACTTATGTTGAAAACGGCATCCTTACCTCACCAGACCAAAACGAAACTGTTACTGTTACCTATACTTACACAGATAATAACGGTTGTGGAAATTCTGCTGATGACCTTGTTAAGATAGTTGATTGCACAGGAATCGAAGATGCTGTGGGTAATACAATTGCTGTTTACCCAAATCCTGCTCAAGATTTTGTAGTTCTTCAAACTTCAATAAACCTAAGAACCTCAACAATCGAATTGTTAGACGCAAGAGGAAGAATAGTACAAGTAGGAATTGAAGTAAATTCAAATAATTCAGCTAGAATCAATATTTCAAATATTGCTGGTGGTGTATATCAAATTGTTATTAGAAATAACACCGAAACCCATACGGTGAAAATTGTAAAAACTGTCTGATTGGCAGGGTAGCGATTTATTAAACTCTTACGTGAAGCGACATTCGATGCATTTCGAATGTCGCTTCGACGTTTTGTCAGTGTTCATTTCATGGGAATGATTGTTGAACCGAACTATTCACAGGGAAAATCCCTAATTTTGCCGCTTTATAAAGATTGAATCCCTATATCCATGCTCAAAACGATCTCTTCACTTTTTGGAAAACTGGTTGGCTCAAAGGCCGATAGAGACTTACAGGAAATACGCCCACTTCTCAATAAAATCAATGAAATATATCCCAGCTACGCTGGTATCAGTCACGATGAATTAAGAGCCAAATCCATTCAGTTCCGCGCAAAAATCAATGCTTATGTTCAAAATGAGCGTGATCAAATAAAAGAATTGAACGAAAAAGCTGAGTCTTCAGCCGATATGGATTTCATGGAGAAAGAAAACATCTACCTTGAAGTTGATAAACTGAAAAAGACCATTACCGATAAGCTTGAAGAGGTTCTACTTGAAATATTACCCGAAGCCTTTGCTGTTATGCGCGAAACGGCCAGAAGGTTTAAGGAAAATGAAACGCTCGAAGTTACAGCTACTCAATTAGACAGAGACTTGTCGGTCAACAAAGAACATATCAAAATAGAAGGCGACAAAGCCATCTTCAATAATTCCTGGAATGCTGCTGGAAATATGGTTACCTGGGATATGGTGCACTACGATGTACAGCTTATCGGAGGTATCATGCTTCACAAAGGCAAGATTGCCGAGATGGCAACAGGTGAGGGTAAAACACTAGTTGCTACACTTCCTGTATATTTAAATGCCCTCACAGGCGAAGGTGTTCACCTTGTAACTGTGAACGATTACCTAGCTCGTCGTGACTCCGAATGGATGGGACCAATCTATGAATTTCATGGCTTAAGAGTAGATTGTATAGATAAACATCAGCCTAATTCAACTCAAAGAAGAGCTGCGTATGCTGCTGAAATCACTTTCGGCACCAATAATGAATTTGGCTTTGATTATTTGAGAGATAATATGTCTCGTACTCCGGAAGAGCTTGTTCAGAGAGGTCACAATTATGCTATTGTAGATGAGGTCGATTCAGTACTAATTGATGATGCAAGAACGCCATTGATTATTTCTGGTCCAACTCCTAAAGGAGATAATCAGGAATTTTTTGCGCTTAAGCCAAGGGTAGAAAAGATTGTTTCGGCGCAACGAAACTTCATTCAAAATGCTATATCTGATGCTAAAAAGCACTTCGGAAATGACGATAAAGCAGCGGGCTTAGCATTGCTAAGAGCATACAGAGGGCTTCCTAGAAACAAGGCTTTGATTAAATACCTGAGCGAACCAGGTGTGAAAGCCCTGATGCAAAAGACTGAGAATTTTTATATGCAGGATCAATCCCGCGAAATGCATAAAGCAGATTCTGAATTGTTTTTCGTGATTGATGAGAAAAATAACTCCATTGAGCTTACAGAAAAGGGAATTGAACTGATTACCGGTGTTTCAGAAGAGCCCGATTTCTTTATTCTTCCTGATGTTGGTTCAGAAATAGCCAGAATCGAAAAGACTGAAGAGAACGATGACTCCAAAGTGGAACAAAAAGATGAGCTGATGCGTGATTACGCCATCAAATCTGAACGTATTCATACTGTTAATCAATTACTTAAAGCATATACCCTATTTGAACCAGATGTTGAATATGTGGTTATTGAAGGGAAAGTTAAAATTGTTGATGAGCAAACTGGCCGTATAATGGAAGGTCGTCGCTATAGCGACGGATTGCATCAGGCGATCGAAGCAAAGGAGAATGTGACTATTGAAGCTGCCACTCAAACTTATGCGACTGTTACTCTTCAAAATTACTTCAGAATGTATAATAAGCTTGCCGGTATGACTGGTACAGCCGAAACTGAAGCAGGTGAACTTTGGGATATCTATAAACTGGATGTATCAGTAATCCCAACCAATAGAGTTATAGCGCGTGATGATAGAGAGGATTTGGTTTACAAGACCAAAAGAGAAAAGTATAATGCGGTTATAGACGTTATCATTGAAGAAACTGCCAAAGGGCGGCCTGTTCTTGTGGGAACTACATCTGTTGAAATATCTGAACTACTGAGCCGGATGCTCAAGCTGAAAGGGATCAAGCACAATGTGCTTAACGCCAAAATGCACCAACGTGAAGCAGAAATTGTGCAGGAAGCAGGTCAACCAGGTACAGTTACTATTGCAACGAATATGGCTGGTCGAGGTACCGACATTAAGCTTGGAGCAGGCGTTAAAGAAGCTGGAGGTCTTGCCATTATTGGTACTGAACGACATGAAAGCCGAAGGGTTGACAGACAGTTACGAGGTCGTGCCGGAAGGCAGGGAGACCCAGGATCTTCTCAGTTCTTTGTTTCTCTTGAGGATGACTTGATGAGGTTATTCGGGTCAGAGAGAATTGCAAGAATAATGGACCGATTAGGAATGAAAGAGGGAGAGGTAATTCAAAGTAAAATGATTACCAATTCTATTGAACGAGCACAAAGAAAGGTTGAAGAAAATAACTTTGGAATTAGGAAGCGTTTGCTTGAATATGATGATGTGATGAATTCACAAAGAGAGGTTGTTTACAAAAGGAGAAGAAATGCTCTTTATGGAGAACGCCTTGCGGTGGATGTGGCAAACATGTTTATTGAAACATGCGAGGAGCTGGTTCAATCTTATCAAGACGTTAGGGATTACGAAGGTTTCAGACTTGAAATTATTAGAGTATTTTCTTTAAATACAAACATTGCAGAAGAGCAATTTCAAAAGGAGAAGCCAGAAGCTCTTGCAGATAAATTGTATGAAGAAATCAATGCAGTTTATAAAAGAAAATCTGACCATATCTCTCAATTAGCTTATCCTGTTATAAAGAAAGTTTACGACGAACAAGGTCAGCAATACGAGAACATACTAATTCCTATCACCGATGGTCTTAAAACCATCCAGCTTTTGGTAAATCTTAAGAAAGCTGTTAATTCTCAAGGAAAAGAGGTTGGGAAAGCTTTAGAACGAATGATTACGCTTGCCATGATAGATGACTCCTGGAAGGAGCATTTAAGAGACATGGATGAATTAAAGCAATCTGTTCAACATGCTGTTTACGAGCAGAAAGACCCATTACTTATTTATAAGCTTGAATCTTTTAATCTGTTTACGGGAATGATGGGCCAAGTTGGTAAAGAAATTTCTGCTTTCCTTATGAAAGGAAGTCTTCCTGCGCAGCAGGGAGATGGCAGCCAACAAGCTCCAAGAGTATCAGCAGCTTCTGCGCCTGTGCAAAGACCTTCTCCTCAGCTAAGGACAAGTAGAAGCGATTTGCCGCCTCTTCCGCAAACCTCAGAAGTATCAAAACCACAAACTGTTGTAAATGCTGTTCCTAAAGTTGGGCGAAATGAACCTTGCCCTTGCGGAAGCGGGAAAAAGTATAAGAACTGTCATCAGCCTCTTGAAGCTGCTCAAGCCTAATGGAACTATCTGAACTTCAGCTTAAGGTTGACGAATGGATAAAGCAACATGGTGTGAGGTATTTTAACGAACTCACAAACATGACTGTTTTGATGGAAGAGGTCGGCGAACTTTCTAGAATTATGTCCAGAAAGTTTGGAGAGCAATCGTTCAAAGAAGGAGAAAACGCAGATGGTTTAGCCGATGAAATGGCTGATATTCTTTTTGTATTGGTTTGTCTTGCCAATCAAACTGGAGTAGACTTAACCGAGGCTGTTCGTCAGAATCTGGAGAAGAAAAGCAAGCGAGATGCAACTAGGCATAAAGAAAATAGCAAGCTCATCGAATAAATCTGTTTCTTAATTAAGAACCAGCTTTTTTTGTAAGAAACTTCCGTTTAACTGAAAGATAGTATAATAAACCCCTTTTGGTAAATAACTTAAGTCTAGGCTCGAATAATTAGAACTCATTGCTGAATTCAAAACTTCTTGGCCAAGCATATTATAAATGAATATTTGTCCTTCTATTTGAAGGTCGTTCACTCGAATATTCACTATGCCACTGGTTGGATTAGGGAATATGCTAAAATTTGATTCCGACGTTTCTTCCAAACTGGTTATTGAGCCACAAAATGGAGTAATCTCAATGGGGACAAGGCTATTCGTGCTATTTCCGCTTCCAAGAGTACCTGATGCTGCTGAACCCCACACCCAATTGGAACCATCGGCCTTCTTTGCAATACAGTGCCTATCACCTGCAGAAATTTCAACTACCTGACTTAGTCCAATAACTTGAGTGGGAACTGTATTTGGACTTGTTGTTGTTTCACCATTGCCAAGCTGCCCAGAATTATTTCTTCCCCACATCCACACCGTGCTATCTGATTTTAAAGCCATAGAAAAATCTGAGCCTTCAGAAATCTGAATCACATCTTGAAGTTCTATAACAGTATCAGGTATGGCCGAAACTATTGTATTTCCACTTCCTAATTGTCCGCTTGAATTATAGCCGAATGATAAGACATACCCATCATTTGTCAAAATAAGTGAGTGAAACCTATTCGCAGAAATAGCAACAATTTTTACACTATCAAGACCAACCACCTGAGCAAATGTATTTGTAGAAACAATATTCCCATGACCTAATTGTCCATTATTGTTCCTTCCTGTTGACCAAACGGTGCTATCACTTTTTAGTATCAGTGTATGTTGCGCTTGCATAGATATTTGCCTTACGTTACTCATTCCTGAAACCATAGTTGGTACAGCCAAGTCGAGATTGTTTCCTTGACCTAATTGACCGTAATCATTAATCCCCCAAGTCCAAATATTTCCATCAGCTGTTAAAGCAATTGAGGCATTATAGCCAGCTGAAATGGAAATAACATTTGTTAATCCAATTACATTTAGAGGATTCTCCTCTATATAATCGCTTCCATTTGTACCCAATTCTCCAAAGGAATTTCTGCCCCAAGCTTTAAGTGTACCATCACTTTTAAGGGCAAGTGAATGTTCCCCACCAGCTGATACTGCAATGACGTCTGTTAAGTTAAAACCAACTACTACAGGTGTATAACTAGTGACATTTGCGCCATTTCCCAGTTGTCCGTTTGTATTGTTCCCGCAGGTTGAAACTGCTTCATTTTCGCAAACCATCATTGTAAAATCCAGTCCAGCCGAAATAGATTGACCCATTAATCCTGCATTGATGCCAAGAAAGGATAGTGTAATTAGAACCAATTTTGAAGAGACTTTTGAAGTTATATGCATCATAATCAATTAAATGAGTATATGAATAACAAAAATAAGGATCTCCCAAAAAATCAACATCCCCTAATGGGGTGATACAAACATCAATTAGAGAAGTTGAAACCAAGGCTAAATGAATATGCTACTTCGAAGGTTATCAGATGCACCCTACAACACATCTTGTGCTTTATCTTTTTTAGATTTAGGATTCGTGACATGCGCATATCTGCTTTGAAGAAGTAAAAATCATTACTCTTTTTTATTCAGAGACTGCTTTATTTTTAAAAAGGAAATTCAGAATTTTAATGAATAAGAAACAGCAAAAAGAAAATACTCCGATAACTTTGTTTTCTTTTTCTTAGAAATTTGCAATGAAAGAAGGAGTGAATAATTTTGTATCATTCAGCAAAACCATTTATTCCGACCTTAAACTTTAGAAGTTTTTCAATAAAAAATTTACATCAAGTAAAATCATGTCGATATACACAACTGTTCCACTAATAAAGCAAGAAAAAAGCATGTCCTGTTGGCATGCCAGTGCAAGAATGCTTTGGGCTTTTAAATATAGGCAATCGTTTAACCCCCTAGGGCACATCTATGCAGCAAATACAGGAATATCTGCGCCTAAGTTTGTCACTCTGGCTAGAACCGTAGGTTTAGAGTCGGTTCACCAAATTAATATGTCATATACCTGGTCTATCCTTGCAGACTTATTAACAAGGCATGGTCCACTATGGGCGGCAGGTTACTGGTATCGTTCACCTCATATTGTGGTGATCACTGGAGTAGAGCCAAGTGGAAGAATTCATGTCAACGATCCAGCAGGCGTAAGAAGGATTTGGGATATGCGTTTTTTTAATGAGAAAATTGCGAGTGATGTGCATAATCCATTAATGTACCTTCCTAATAGTCGCGCCAATGCGCAAGGCTATGGCACGTATTTCCAATAAATGGAATTTCATAAGTGTTTAACCTTTAGTTAGAAATGATAGACTTGAGAAACCTAATGTTAGCTATATGGTCTATTCAATGTTTAACATATTTACATGTTTTGAGTTAGGATTAATACCTCTAATAAGTTGAAAAACGTCAATCATTGAAAAATAAATGAGGAGTTGCCATGAATGAGGAGTTGGAACAACTAATAGTGCGTTATAAAATTTAGAATAGCATTAGATTTCTTCTGTGAATAGCAAGCTAAAAGAACACTATCTAGTAGCGGCAATGCAAGCAACTCTAACTGAATCTGCCCCTGCACGTAGTATTCGTGTGGCACATGCTTCTAATGTTGCCCCTGTAGTAACTACATCATCTACTAAAAGCACCCGTTTGCCTCTTACCGACACGCCATCATCCTGAAAGGAGAAAACAGTTTCAACATTCTTCCATCGGTCGAATCTGGATTTCTGTGTTTGGGTGTCAGTCTTGTTTATTCTTTTTAAGGAATCATCAATCTTTGCCGATGGCATTGATTCAGCTAATCCTTCAGCAAAAACACGACTTTGATTATAACCCCTGACTTTTAACCTTGAAATATGCAAAGGCACGGGTAATATAATTTCTGACTCAGAAAAAGTTTTTGATTGCAGCAATTCTTTGCCATAAATTCTACCTATTTCTCTTCCTATATCTTCATTTCCTTTGTATTTCAGTAAATGCAACAGCCTTTGCACTCCACCTGATTTGCGAAACTCAAAGCATGCCGCAGCAGCTGTTAATGGGACTCGGCCCCAAAAAAGCTGCTCAACAGGGTTGCCCGGCTGAAGATGAAAACCCGTTCTAGGCAGTGAGTATCGGCAAGAATAACAAATAAGATTTTCTTGTTTAATTAAGGGTTCTCCACAGGAATGACAATTCCTCGGAAAGAAGAGTTGAAAAAATTCTGACAGCATAAAGAATAAACTAATAATGGATAAGTAATAAATAAATACAATCAAAAATATGGTTTTCTAAGAATGAATGCTTTTGTAGCACCTAAAAAAAAATATCTTTGCATGTCGCACCAAAATGACGCTACATTATGGAGAATAACTCCCAACAAGGTGAACAAGAAGAAAAAGAAGGTGGTAACAACAGAGTTGTTGTTATCATTTTAATATTGGTAATAGCTATTCTTGGGCTTCTTTCAGGCTACTTGTTTTTTCAGGTTAATGAATTGAAAACAGAAGCTGAAGCTTTAAAAACTGAAAAAGTACAAGCTGAAACTGATACTGACGAATACAGAGATCAATTACAGTTACTTACGGCAAAATATGATAGCCTTATGCAGGTTCATGAAGGTTTGAGATCTGAACTTGAAATCGAAAGAGGAAAAGTAGTTCAGCTAATGGCAGACTATCAAGCTCTAAAGCGTTCTGGTGGAAGTATGAATGGTTCGAATGGAATGAGTTTGCGCCAAAGACTTGAAGAACTTCAGCAGCAGTACGATGAAAGTGAAGCTGTTATTCTCGAGTTAAAAGCACAAAACCAAGAACTTACAAATGAAAACTTTAGAGCACAGAAATTAGTTGAAGAAACAACTGCTCAGAACGATAAGTTATCGCAAGAAAACAATAAGCTTAACAAGACTGTAGAAATTGCCAAAAGACTAAAAACCTATGAACTTTATGCTGATGCTGTTAAGGTTTCTGGCGGAGGTACGAAGGAAAAGCAAACTGACAAGGCTAAAAAAGCAGATAGAATTAGAGTGTGTTTTACAGTTCTCGATAATCAGCTTGCAGACAAGCAGGAAAAACTGATTTATGCTGCGATTAAAGATCCTGACGGGAAAGTATTTACCTTGGGAGATAAGTCTATGCTTACACTGTTGAATGGCATGGAAATTCAGTACTCAGTGAAAAAAGAAATATTTTACGATAACAAGGTGATGCAACTGTGTCTCAATTGGGAAGTCAACCAAAGTGAGCCTTTGAAAGAAGGAACTTATATGGTTGAGCTATATGCCGATGGAGTTCAAATTGGTGCTACTGACTTTACTTTGAAGTAATATTAAGATAAGGGTTAGGTTCTGGCGGCTGCATCTTATATGTAGTCGCCTTTTTTTATTCCCAAAGCTCTTGGAGTTTCTCAGCGGTTAAAGGCTTTGGAATGAATGCTAGAACATGAGGGTTTAATCTTGCGCGTGTCAAATCTCGATCATCAATAGAAGAAGAAAGCATGACGATTTTGATTCCTTTTTTAGCAACTTCAGGTAAAGCCTCAAACGCTTCGAGAAATTCAAATCCGTCCATATTAGGCATCCTGATGTCTAAAAAAATGATGTCGGGATGAATGCTTTCTTCCTTTAAAGTAGCAAGATAGTTTATGGCGTCCGCCGCTGTTGTCGATGATTTTATTGTAGTTGCCAACCCACTTCTAATAATTACCTCCTTGTGAATAAACAGGTCCACTGGAGAATCTTCAATAAGCAGAACTAAGTTTACTTTATTCATTTGACTGACTGCTTTGTGCCGGCCTTTTTTAGAATTGGAAGACTTATTCTGAATATTGACCCTTCATTCACTTTTGAATTGACTTCGATATTTCCTTCCAGCTTCTTAATTGTCTCTTTAACAATATAAAGACCTAATCCCGAACCCGTTGAATGGTCGCTGGTTCGATAAAACATTTCAAATATTTTCCCGAGATGTTTTTCATTAATACCCATTCCGTTATCGGCGACAGTGATTCTGAGAATAGAATCATCCCTGTGGACTTTTATCATTACCTCAGGAACCCTTGCCGGGTGGCGATACCTGATTGCATTACTAATTAGATTTGTTAGAATAATCGACAACCTATTTTTATCCGAAAGGAAAACCCCTTCATCTTCATAGCGAACACATTTGGAAAGCGACACCTGATTATCCTCCATGTATTTTAAGCCGATTAATACATCCTCAATAATGTTTCCTATCCTTAAAGGTTCTATTTGCACTTCCGTGCGATTATTTCTCGAATAAGCTACAATATCACGAATTGTATTATCAAGCTTCAGGATACTTTCCTCCATCATATTGACCAATCTCTGAGCCTCTTCATCTTTCATTTCAAGCCTTATGAGATAAAGCAAACCTAACACCGAAGTGAGCGGGGCTCTTAAATCATGCGAAGCAGAATAAACAAATCGATCAAGTTCAAAATTGATTTTCTTAAGCTCTTTGTTCTTTAGTTGAAGCTCATTAATCTCAGCCTTGGACGATGCGGGAGCAATTTCAATTTCTTGTAATACCAATTCTTCCTTCTTATGTCTCTTCAAAAGTGAAGCAATCAAAATTGGCAGATCCGCAGCTTCCGAAGATCTCACAAGTAAATCGGCACCTTGAGTAATAGCAGTAGCATTATTTTCCTCATCAGACATGAGAATAAACAATACATTCTTAAAACTATTTCTGATTCTTCTTGAACACTCTTGCCAAGAAATACCAGAATGAGCAGCATAAACAACTACTTCAATCCCATTATTTATATGGGTTTCTAATTGCCCTTCTTCAAAAATCAATTGCAAATTAAAAGCCCCATTTAGGGGAATAAACACCTTTTTAATGTCTTCTCCGCTCCTAACATCTTCACCTGAAAGAATTAAATGAATGGGAACTACTTGCATAATACGAATGCTCGATACGAATTAACGAAAATTCCTGCAATTAAAGCCCCTATCTCCTGCAAGGAACTGAATTTCATCTATTCCTAAAGTAAGTATCATTCTTACATGCAGTAAGTATAAAATAAATCCCATTCTTTAATACAAGCCTCTGATTTTGTGCCTAGTATAAATATTTATCACGTAGGAAATCTATCAAACTTACACCTGTAAGCTATTCCTATGTTTAGAGAAATCGACATGTAACAGTTTCTAGCGGTATAAGGTAATACACCTGTGAAAGCATCGAAGACATATTTAATCTTAAAGATGGATACAAAATTACCTCGCTCAATTCTGGCTATGACTCTGATTTTATGCGCATTTGGTTTAGCTAATGCTCAGCCAACTCCGTATGTTAACAATGGGAGTAAAAAATACAGAGTAACAGCTTATAAGATTTCAAATGGTACCCTCACCAGCCTATCTAATGTTGCTGAAGCGATACCAAAGCCAACCATGTATATTCCAAGCGCCTTCACGCCTAACGGTGATGGTGTAAATGACTTTTTTGGAGTGAAAGCTGAGGGTTTGAAGGAATTCAAAATGGAAATCTATAATCGTTGGGGTGAGGTTGTTTTTGTGAGCGATGATATTAAGAAACTTTGGGATGGCACCTATGAAGGAAAGGCTATCACAAGCACAGATGTATATGTATACCAGGTGAAAGCCATTGGCAATAACAATGACCCTTTACCTGAAGAAAAAGGAACTGTTACACTAATTGCAGATGGTACGAGAGAGTAAGTATTAGACTATGGAAAAAAGCTACTTAACAAGATTTTCTTTGAAGCGCTCCCTTATAACATCTCTTATGATGCTTGGGGGTTTATGTGTTTTTGCACAGACTCCTAATGCCGGATTCAATGTTTCGGTTACCCAAGGCTGTGCCCCTCTAAGTGTAAATTTCACAAATACTTCTACCGGTGCTGCCACTTATCAGTGGATTTTTGGCAACGGCAATTTCTCAACACTTTCTAACCCGCAAAATGTCTATGTAAATACTGGAACATATTCAGTAAGCTTAATAGCAATTTCAACTAACGGTCAAAGAGATACGCTTACTCAAACAAATCTCATTACAGCAGTTCCCGGTCCGAATCCAGTTTTTACAGTATCAGCTAATAATGGATGTAGTGGCCTAACTTCCTTTCAATTTAACAATACTACTAGTGGTGCAGTGAGTTATTTCTGGGATTTCGACGACGGAACCTCATCGCTTCAGCAAAACCCTCAGAAAGTTTACTCGCTTCCAGGAACATATCATGTATCTCTCTTAGCAACAAACTCAAATGGCTGTCAATCAGTTTATAATCTAAGCCAACCCATTGTAGTTAACCCGGTTCCAGTAGCTAACTTCTCAGTAAATCAAACTACTGCCTGTAACCCAAATCAATCATTCTTATTTGCACCTACAGTTACTAATGCCACCTCCTATTTATGGAGTTTTGGGGACGGAACAACTTCTACATCGGCTAGCCCAAATAAAGTATATTCTAGTCCCGGAGTTTACTCCGTAAGCCTTGTTATAACAAATAGTTTTGGATGTTCCGATACTCTCATTAGAAATAACTACATCACTATTCAAACACCTGCGATACCAACTATTGCAGCTACAGTTACAAGCGCATGCGTTCCTCTGATTACTCAGTTTTCTACAAACATAACAAATGCGAGTTCTTATTCGTGGACTTTCGGCAATGGTCAAACTTCTACAAATGCCACCCAAACTGTAAATTACAACCAAGGCGGAAGTTTTTCACCTGCATTAACAGTTACCATGGCTAACGGTTGTGCCTACACCTCAACTGCTACAAACTACATTCAAGCTAACCCTTTACCAATAGCTCAATTTTCAGTTACTAATAATAATGGTTGCGCTCCTCTAACACCAAATATTGATAACAATAGCTCCGGAGCTACTTCCTATTTATGGGCATTTGGAAATGGTCAAACTTCTACCGATTTCGAACCTGTAATTACCTTTACCTCAGGAGGATTACAATTTGTTAGACTAACGGCTATAACGGCAGCGGGGTGCTCTTCACAGGTGCAAATAAATGGAGCAGTAACTGTTACAACTCCTATTGCTAACTTTTCTGCTACTAATACAAGCGGTTGTCCTCCACTAAATGTGCAATTTACCAATACTGGATCTGCAAATGGTTCTTATCTATGGAATTTTGGTGATGGAACAAGCTCAACACAGCAAAACCCTAATCATGTTTACTCTAGTTTAGGAGAATATGATGTAACTCTAATTGTTAGTAATGGTATTGGTTGCTCCGATACTATTGCAATCGAGGACATGGTATATGCAAGTAATGAGATTGCCACTTACACAGCTCCTCAACCAATCACTTCTTGCTCTCCATTTACAGCATCATTTGAAATCGAGCAAGTACCAGGTGAATCCTATTTATGGGATTTTGGAGACGGATATACAGAAGTGGGCATCAGTCCTTCTCATATGTATACGGAGGCGGGAGAATACGTTGTTTCTCTTCTAGTTGAGAATAGTTCGCCGTGCGGACTAATCTATCCTGAATATCAGACAATTATTATTGAGGGAGAAACGCCTGAGTTTGATGTAACAATAAATCCTTGCCCACCACACGCTGTTAGTTTTTCGGACGATAGCGATGACTCCGTTTCTTGGTTCTGGGATTTTGGTGATGGAACTTCCTCAACAGCCGAGAACCCGGTTCATACCTATCCTAACATGATGTCTCATCATGTTTCATTAACAACAACAACTTCAAACGGTTGCTCTTATTCATATATCGAGTTCAATGCAGTAAATTTTGCAAGCACAAGCGCTACATTTACTAGCTCATATGAACCAGGACCATTCCCTCAAACTGTAAATTTCAACTCTACTAATCCTGCCGCAATAGGCTGGTTATGGGACTTTGGAGATGGTAATACGTCAACAGAAGAGAACCCAGTTCATACCTATCTTGTAGATGGCAATTATCCAGTAACGCTTCAGATAGAAACGCCAGATTGTTTCCTTTTTGGAGCTGGTGACCCATTTGATTCTACTAGTGAGGATGTGGATCAAGATACAGCTTCAGGAGGATCTTATCCGATTGAAGCAGGCATTCCTCCACAGCCATTAAGAGGTTGTGCTCCGTTGAATATTCGTTTCCAGAAACAAGATCCAAGTCATTTAGTTCTTCAATGGCATTTTGGAGATGGAGGCATTTCAACCCAACAAAATCCTTTTCACCTTTACTCACAACCTGGCGCTTATTCGGTTTATTACACTGCTATTACTCCTTATGGTTTAGATACTTTTCAATATGATCAATCTATCTTTCTAGGAGGAGGAATTCCCGATTTCTCTCTTACTGAAACTCCATTTTGCGAACACTCGCAGGTCGATGTTAGTATAAATAATCCGGAGATGGTTGAAGAAATTCTTTGGAATTTCGGAGGTCAGGGAACAGCTACAACTAATACAGCAAGCTGGGATTTCCCTTTTGCAAATAGCGCTTACACCGTACAGGTGAGAGTAGTTGATACCCTCGGTTGCATTTCATCTAGAATGAGAAGCATACTAGTGAGTCCACCAATACCTGAAGTTTCATTTCCTTCCTCTATTTGTCGCGATACGATTCAGTTTACTCATAATCTAAGCAACTTACCAGGTTATTCATTCCTTTGGGACTTTGGTGATGGCACAACCTCAACCGAAGTACAACCTTATCATTTTTATACCTGGGAAGATGAGTTTACCGTAACTCTCACATTAACAAGTCCAGAGGGATGTGTAACAACAGCTCCCCTTTCACATACAATAAGAGTTGGCTTTCCGATAATTGCTTACACTCTTTCTGACCCAATTGTAGGATGCACGCCACTTTCAGTTACTTTCCAAAATAATGGATTAGGAATTTGTGCTTTCTTCTACACTAATGGGCAGTGGTCTGGGACGTCAACTTTTCCCAATACAACGTATACACATGTTTTCACTGTGCCGGGTAATGTTCAGTTCTACCAAAGATCTTTCAGTGCTTTATTACCTGGATGTATGTATCAGGAATTGTCTGATAGCGTTATTAGAGTATATGATGCTGAAGCTGATTTTAGCTTTACCCAGGAAGGTCTTTGCGATCCAATTTATGCTGAGTTTACTGATTTAAGTGAAGATGCAGTTGGTTGGGATTGGGATTTCGGAAATGGAATTACTTCCGATGAGCAAAATCCACAAATGGTCTTTAATAGTTTCCCTGCAGATTCAATTAGCCTTACAATTACAAATAGCCATGGGTGCACAGCAACAGCTTTAAAAGATGGCTTATCTACACTTGAAGCTGAAGCTGAGGCAAACTACACAGGAAACTGTAATCCATTGCCTGTTGAATTTCAAGCAACAGAAGAGGGCATGGTTGCATGGCAATGGGATTTTGGTGATGGCTCCACTTCAAACTTATCCAATCCTTATCATTTGTATACACAAAATGGTAATTATACTGCTACAGTTATTGTTACTTCTGCTGAGAACTGCCGCGACACAGTTGCACTTAGTTTCCCGATTGATGTTACTGGTCCTACGGCCGAATTTAATTCGCCAACTCCGGCAAACTGCGCGCCTTCAGTAGTTGAATTTTTTGACAATTCAACCAATGCAGTTGGTTGGTTTTGGGATTTTGGTGACGGAACATCTGCTACCATTGAAGACCCTGTTAAATTATACGATGCGCCAGGAGTTTATGATGTTACTCTAATTGTTTTTGCTCCAAATGGTTGCTCCGATACCTTGACTAAACTCGAATATGTTACCGTACTTGGTCCCGCTACCACATTCTCTGCCTCAGCAGCTTCGGCTTGCGTAGGTGCCACAGTTAATTTTACTGACCTTTCGGTCGATGCAATTGAATGGGAATGGAATTTTGGAGAAGGAAACATTAGCCTTGAACAAAATCCAAGTTTTACTTATTATGAACCAGGAAGTTTTGTAGTGACACTATTCTCAAAAGATACTCTTGGATGCAGCGCGTTCTATACCATTCCTTTACCAATAGATATTCATCCATATCCAATTGCAGACTTCGCTGTTACTGATACCACGGGGTGCGCTCCTCTTAGCTTTTCAGCTCAAAACCAATCAAGTGGAGCAACTAACTACCAATGGTTTGTAAATGGCTCAGACTTCAGCATAAGTGCAAACCCCAATTTCAGCTTCATTGATGCTGGAGTTTTCAATATCGATATGGTGGCGACTAATCAATTTGGATGCGCAGATACAGCTAGTTTCTCTGGAATTGAAGCTTATTTAGTTCCTGTTGCTAACTTGACTGTGGCTCAAACAGAAGGTTGCACACCATTATCTGTTACCTTCAACAACGAAAGTTATCAAATTGACAATCCAACCTACTTATGGGATTTTGGCAATGGCAACTCTTCTACAGAACTCAACCCTACGGAGGTTTATTACAATCCTGATTTCTACACAGTTACTTTAACTGTAACAAATTATACTGGCTGCGCCGATACAATCATCCTACCTTCAATCATTCAGGTGTATGACACATTACCTGCTCCAGTATCTCCAATTCTTAGAGTAACAGTTAATAATGCTCAAGCTATTGGTATTGAATGGGAAGAATCTCTTGCTCCTGACTTTGGCTCTTATCAATTATTCAGAAAGAGCCTTGTAACGGGTCAATTTGAAATGATTCAGGTAATACTTGACCCACATACTGTTGTTTACGAAGATCAAGGATTGAATACGCTTGAGAATGTTTATTGCTACAAACTTCAAACTTTTGATAGATGCGGGTTTAATATCGAGACCGATAGCCTGATTGAACATTGTAGCATAAACGTGGAAGCTTATACTTTAGAAAATCATACCATTGAAGTTGATTGGACCCCTTATATTGGGAAAATACCTTCACAATACCGAGTATTTAGAACTGAAGAGAATACAAATAATATCGAAGATCTGGGAACTGTTCCAGGCGATATTACAACCTATATCGACAGTGCTGTATTCTGCCCAGTGAAGTACAAATATGATGTTAAAGCTGAAGGACTGAATGGTCAGTGGCATGTTGAAAGTGATAGTGATTTCGACTTAAGTGATCGCCTGCCTAATTTATTTGTCAATCAACAGGTCAACTCTTCACGCTCAACAGTGATCGAAAATCGCTTTATTCTTACAGAGTGGACTCGTCCCCTAATAATGGGTAATAGAGTGAGTGGATATAAAGTGTTTAGGTCAGAAGACAATAACTACTTTACCCAAATAGCAGGGCTTCCAGCTGAGCAAACGTTTTATGTTGACCAAAATGTGGATGTAAACAACATTAAATATTATTACCGCATTATGGCAACCAATGAATGCGGTTTGGAAGGCATTGAAGGAGGTTTTAGCGATAATGTTATAATAAAAGCTGAAGCTGCAGGAGATTTCTACATTCAGCTTGAATGGACTCCATACACGGGATGGGGTGAAGATGGTGTGGACTTCTACATACTAGAAAGACAAACTGATGATGGAAGTTGGGAAGTCTTACATCAATTACCTGGCTCTATTATTACTGCTGTTGATGAAAATTAAGTTTCGTATCTTTTGATAATGAAATTTTCACATATATTGTGAGCAAAAAGGGAGTATGATTAAGTTTAAGAGCATTGTTCTGCAGCTTAAGGAAGATGAGTACAATGATCTGTGTCAGCAATTCGTTGAAACTAAGGCAGACAAGTATCTTAGACTCCTAAAGTTATATAGGGAGAATAAATACAATGACGAGGAAATTCAGGGTATGCTTGATGTTAATACCTCTGCGTATTACACATTAAAGTCAAGACTCTTTGATAAAATTCAGGACTTTCTGACTAATAACATGTCGACACCAATTATCGACTTGTTAAGAAAAGTAGCAAATATCCCAACACTCATTTACGATACTCACAGAGACACTGCTATTGCTATTTTATCAAAGCTTGAATCTGAATTGCAGACTTACGACATGCCATATGAGCTTTCAAGCGTTTATAGTGCCCTGAAAAAGCTACATATTCATTCTCCAAAATATTACGAATACACCCAACTTTATAATAAGCACCTTGCTTATACTATTGCTCTTGATAAGGCGGAAGATCTTCTGAACACCTTCATGAAAGCTGTTGGAGAGTATTATGCATCAAGAAATAAAACGCAGATTGAATATCTAAGCCTTGTAAAACAAGAGATGTTTAATATCTGCAACTTATATGAATCCCACCATTTGCAGGTTTATAAGGATATGGTTGATGTGACTTTCTCATTATACGTCCCTAATCCTGATGCGATGAAAGATGATGATCCTGTTGAGGATATTCTCGCTCGCATGGAAAAAACGTTCAATACCTATTCAAAAGATAATAATTACCAGCACCTAGTATTGGTATATCAAAATCTGGCTTTTGAATATTATCATAAACTTAACCTTTCGAAAAAAGAGGCGAAGTATTATGATGAAGTAAATAAGAAACTTCCATCGTTCCTGCTTTACAATCATTGCTGTTTTACAACTCACTTTCTCATTTCTAAAGTTGAAAGAGCTATTGAATTAGGCATAGAAGAGCAGTTGTACGAGGAGAATGAAGATAATATTCCGAATTTTGAACCTGACACAACTGATATTCCTAATTACATCAATTGGGCAAAATATTCGGCTATATGTGCATTCTATGCAAAGAAGTACCAAGAAGCGGTGCATACGCTTAATGGACTTATCAATGATATAAGCTTCAAAAATTACCCTCACTCAGAAATTGAAGTAAAGCTTCTTCTTGCTCTCAATTATTCTATGATTAATAAGTATGATCCTGCAACAAGTTTGCTTAGGAGCGTAACTAGAAAGATTAGAGAACTGAATGATGAGATGGGTTATGAAAATGCGCTCATTTTCTACAAAATTCTATCATTACAAATGAGTTCATCTGCTCGTCAGGTTGACCAGAAAATCACTCAGCTTTTTTCTAAGTTCGAATTACTTAATCAGAAGTCGAACCGTATGCTGGAGTATATTAAAATTGATGAAGGTTTTATCAAGACGTTAAGTCAGGTAGTGAAGAGATAGCTAAGAATAATCAATGTTTCTTATTGATTTAACTTTCTAAATCTTAATTAAATTTCTGACTGTTAGCTCGTTACTTCAATACTTAAAGAGAGAAGAAACTCATAAAGGCTTAGAAGCAATTAATTGTTTTGTTATGCTTTTGACGCGAAGTACATTTTTAACTCCCCCTTACCTTTAGCTTCAATCATTCCTCGATATTCAAACTTGAAAGCCCCTAAACCCTTGACACAATTATAAGTTGTGTCGCTGATATTCACTTTACCTATTTCCCCTGAGCTTTCCATTCTGCTTGCAGTGTTTACTGTGTCTCCCCAGATATCGTATTGAAACTTTTTAACACCAACTATTCCTGCTACAACCGGGCCTGTATGTATTCCAATCCTGATTTCGAAGTAGGGTAATCCCTTCTCAATTTTACTTGCTTTTCCATTTTCAACTATTTGTGCCATATCCAGCGCAGCTGAAATAACATTTTGTGCATGGTTTATATCCGGCGATGGCAATCCACCAGCGGCCATATATGCGTCTCCGATTGTTTTTATTTTCTCAATTCCATAACGCTCACAGATATAATCAAATGCTGAAAAGCATTCATTTAAGTCCTCAACTAATTCTTTTGGAGTAAGCTGTTCCGACAAAGATGTGAAGCCCTTAAAATCGGTAAACAGAACAGTAACCTGATCAATATTAACTGCCTCGGCAGAACCTTTAATCTTTAGTTCTTCTGCCACCTCTGAAGGAAGTATATTAAGTAATAATTCCTCACTCTTTTTCATCTCCTTTGTAATGCGGTTTCGTTGGAAAAGGAAAACCCCAGCAAAAAGAGCAACCAAAATAAAACCGGCAGTTAAACTATTTTTTACCGTCTTCTCGCGTTCAAGTTCTTCTGCTTGAATGGCTTTTTCTGCTTCAAATGCAAGGCTATCTCTTACAGATTTCTTTTCGTATTCGTATTTAAATTCCTGACGGATAACTTCTTTCTGATTCTCCTCACTTTCAATACTATCTCGCATGGTGATGTAAAGCTCATAAAACTCAAGAGCTTTTTTGTGCCGCCCAAGTTTCTTGTTTAATTTCCAAAGTAAACTTGCTGCTCTTCTCGTTTCAATAATTGCACCTGACTCTTGTGAAATAATCAATGATCGGGTGCTGTAGTTTAGTGAACGATTATAGTCTTGCTTTTCAAAATAAATCCTTCCAATATTGTTCAATGCTGCAGCCATACCGCTCTTATCACCTATCTCTTCAACAATCTCCAGAGAGCGCTTGTAATACTCAAGGGCCTTAGAATAGTCTTTCATTTTATGATAGTCAGCTCCAATGTTAATCAGAGCTTCAGCTATTCCTTGCTTATCTCCTAACTCCTCTCTAATCTCCAATGAACGGGAATGATATTCTAAGGCTTTATAATATATACCTTGATTATGATAGATGGTTCCAATGTTAATTAATGAGTAGGATATACCCTGTTTATCATTTAGCTCTCTTTTGATCTTTAAGCTGCGAAAGTGAATCTCAATGGCCTTATCATAATCGCCTTGCTCTTGGTAAATAACTCCTATATTATTTAGTGTTCCTGCTATTCCAATTTTATTGTTGGTTTCTTCATCAATCTTAAGGCAACGAGTAAAAAATTCCATGGCATTAGCATAATTGCCTTGCCCAAAATAAATATCACCAAGACTCATAAGACAAATAGCAATTCCCTCTTTAAACCCAATCTCTTGATTAATCTTCAAGCTGCGTGAACAATAATCAATAGCCTTAGCATCGTCGCCTTGATCCAAGTAAATAAGTCCAATATTATTCAAGCTGTAGGCTACCCCCTTTTTATCCCCTATCTCTTCCTTAATCTTCAAACTGAGGGTATAATATTCCAATGCCTTTGAAAAATCACCTCGAAAATAAAAGGATATCCCTTGCACATTCAAAGCACTTGCCATTTGCTTTTTCAGGCCTTTACTTTTGGCAAAATCAAATTCTAGTTGGGCATAGTAAAAGGCACTATCAGGTTTAGTATAGAGATAGCCATCCCAGGTGAAGTATTTAATTGCTTTTAATCTATTTGTATCAGGTTGAGTTTCATCCTGCCAAACATTCCAAAGTGAATCTGCAACTTCCGAAGGGAGATTGGGTTGGGCAGCTAGTAAAAACGGAAAAGAAAAAATAATGAGTAAAGCCTTCTTCATCCTTCTAAAATAAGAACTATCGATAAACTTAAGCAATAGAAGGGATTAAATACTCAAAGATCTTATGCTAGCCTTTATTAAAACTAGTGTATAACAGCATGTAAGTTGGGGGCATTCATGCGACTAAATCTAATCTTAATGATGCGTTGAGCTGATTTTTACTTATAGCTTATCCAAGTGATCTTTGCCTAATGGCTTATTCAAAAATGAATATACACCTCGAACATTCATTGCTCGCTTCTGATCAACAGGGTTGAGCGAGCTGGTAAGGAAGACGATTTTAGTTTTATCGTAAATTTTTGGACAAGATTTCCCGAATTCTTCAGCGAACTGAAAACCATCCATAATTGGCATATTAATATCCAGGAAAATAATTTCTGGGATTAATGTTTCAGGTAAATGCGCTCTTTCAAAGTTGGCCAAAAACTCAAGAGCACTCTTGCTACTCGTATGAACATAAATTTTCTCAGCAAAATTGCATCCTTCAATCATTTTCTGATTAATGAAATTATCAATTTCACTATCATCAATTAACATTACTGTGTTGTATTTAGCTTCCGGCTTCTTTATCGACATCTGCTCAAGAATAATTTGTTGCTAAAAATAGGGTAAAAAGTATCACAATACCATAAAGGGTTATAAGATATTCAACTTAAAAACTAACAAAATCAAAAGAAAACTCTCACCTGCACATTGCCAATATGGATGGTCTGTACATCGGGAGAGCTTCTACCATCGTACGATAAGTTTAATTGCATATTGTTTGAAAGCGTTCGCTGATAACTTAAACCCCAAGTAAAATTCCTTCCTGTTCTCAGGCCTTCTTGCATCTCAAATGCCACAGGTGAATTCTGATCTCCAGTAAAACCGATGTCTGTCATTTTCACTTGCGCCTGCAAACTACCCTTATTAGCAACATTATACTTTAAATCTGCACCCACCGAATTACTTATCGACTGCTCTCCTCCCAATTCTTCTCTATTACTTTTGGTAGATCTCGAATAGGCAACAGAAGTTCTAAATGCTGGCCCCGGTTGGTAAGCAACTCTTGGTTCCCAATCGAAATAGGTTATGCTGTAATTTCTGGTGCTAAAAAATTCAGCTTCACTAATCTTTGTCCCATTTTTAGTTTCAGCACTGATGGTGAATCTATTTCCCGGACTCCACCGGGCACGGTGATTACCAAACGTATTTTCTCTTAATTCTAAACCATTGTTTAGAAGTGCCTTTGAGCCAATTCTTTGAAAATTAACATCAACCCCAAACTTTGGATCACTTCTATTAAAGAAAATGGAATTTCTAAGAGTCTGGTTCACAGTGATTAACTGCGGGTCGCCTATTCCAACGCCAAAAGGATTATATGCCTCAATCACATTATCATTGGTAGTTCTTTTATCACCCCGCCATGCAGTTTGTGATGAAAATCTAGAGACTAACTTCTTAAACCCTTTCTGCTTAGCCCATTCTCTGGGGGTTTTGATATTAATTGCCTGATTAAAACTATTGCTGTAAACTCTGATAAAATCATTAGTTGGTGTAAATACCCTGATATACCTTGCCTGATCAGGAAAAGCAGCAATCTCAAATTCATTTAACTCTTTGATTCCGTTCCCATTGTAGTCGGTCCAAGAGTAAACTCCTAATCCAGGTTGTACCTCTAAATAGCTAAACTCTTTTCTTGTTTCAAGCCCACTCCCCGATTCATAAAATGTATTTGTGGTGATACTCCCCTGCAACAGCCTAAGCGATAACTCAATTCTGTTAACCAAGGTACGTTCGGGCTGGAGGTTACTTAAACTTGAATCTCTAATTTCAAGTCTTCTGAAAGTAGTGATTGACCTAAACTGCACATTTTCAGAGGTTGATAAATCAAGACTAAATCCATAGCTCTCTGCCCAAGCATATTGCTTCAAATCGCGACTTCTAACGCCATCGTCAGTTCTTACTCTATAAAACAGATTATACCTCCTTTTTGCCGTATCAACATTTTGAATAAAAACTTGTCTATCGAAGAATGAGTAGGCATCCGCTCGTAGCGAATCTCCTAAAACATCGTACAATAAATTTCTCTCAAATTCATCCTTATACCCTATTTGAAACCAAGATATATCTCTTGTAAATAAGGTCTTGTGCCTATAAAAATCAGTCGCACTCTCAAGTCCATCTGATGTTGTTAAACTTCCAATGTAATTGAGCTTGAACTTCTTCCACCTTAAGTCGGTATTCAAAGCATGCTGGTTTGCCTGCAACTCCTCCCCTTTCAAAAAGCCCGTAAATAGATAATTGGCTGTACCAAAGTTACCATGGCTTAAATTCACATTTGCTCTTGGAATATATTCTGTTGCAGGTTTCGAAATGACCCGCTGCAAGTTCCAATCTCTATCAAATTCTACATTTCTGAAACGCTCAATAGGACTAAAAAATCGATCAATCTGCTCATAGCTTAGTGTGTTTACCAACTTCCATTTCAGGCTATCACGCCCAAAATCTGTATTATAAATTGCTGCAACGCGAAAGGCATATCCAGGATCATCAGCATTGTCTTTGGGAGAAAATGTATTTACATCATACTTAGAATAAGCGACTTCTGAAGTAAAACTCAACTTTTCACTTACCTTATAATCGTTACCCAAAGTAAACATCTGCCTTTGTATAGGCGCTATTAACTGCACTTTGGGAGCAAAGCTTCCCTGAGGAACTCCACCAATGGGAGCAACCCACATAAATACTCTTCCATTTGCGGCACTGCTTGCCTGAATATAATTACCCTGGTTTGCCCCTACCTGCGTAAACGATGCTCTATAATTTGCCCTTTCTGGATCGGTAGAATTTACAAGAATGTTAGAATATACAATTCCATCTACCAAAGTATCACGTAGTTCATAGAGAATCAAATCTGTTGTAAAGGCAACAGAATCAACTGCATCTATAAGTGCCAGAGTAACATCATCGCCAGCTTCTCTGAGCACCTCTTTTTGCTCAGGACCCAACTGTTGTTGTAATGATTGGTTGCGGCTATCCTGTTCTGAATAAACATTAAGCCGACTTACAAAACCTCCTTGTTCAATGGATGTATTAAAAGCAAACTGTGAGCGAGCATAGTTCCTGTCTGAGTACTCAAACTCAACAAATATTCTCAAATCTTTGGTAATGAGGATTCGAGAGGTGAAGGTAACCTCAGCAGTGTTGTAATCAATTACATAATCATTTTCCTGCCCTCGGGTAAGTTGCCTGCCATCAATGTACACTTTCTCAGAACCAGAGAGTATGACAATAAACTGTTCATTATTTGCTCCTCTAAGCCTGTATGGGCCTTGATTTCCTTCAATACCCTGAATTTGATTCCGGTTAAATCTTCCTCTGGCAACGGCAATACTTCCGCCAGTTTTTATTGTTGCCTTCGGATGTCGCTCTTCGTTAAAAATGGCTTCCTTAAACTGCGTTTCAAAACTTCCGCCTTGCAGGCGTTTATTATAATTCATGAAATAACTTTCAGGCCGGGTTATTTGAAAGTCTCCTACTATAAGCTTTGATTTTTCATTTGACAACTGAATATACACCCTATCAAAATCCTGAAGCTGTTGCGTATTACCATCTGGCTGAATGGGAATATTGTCATCCGTAATTGCTGCACTAATGTCAATATCGGGAGTTAGTTTACCTGATAGTTGCAGGTTAAGTGTAGAATTCACTGCCAAATCTTGATTATTTCCCACTGAAATGCCCCTAGAAATAGAACCATTCTTGTTTAGGCCGTCAAATTTGAGAGAACCCGCATTGTTCATGGATGGAGTGTAAACAAAAGGATTGTAGATGCCGCGTTCCTCGGGAGTTGATTTTCTTCGGGTTTTATTGACGTAAGGAGCACTGAAATTAAGAGGTAGCACTCTAAATATTACTTGAATACTATCCCCTTTCGGGGGAAGAGACCCCGATTTCCTCACCAGAATCCCCTCGTCGGGCATGAGCTTGTACGCCGAAGTGTCATTACTGCTGCCTTCGAACCTAAAACTGCCTTGCAACAGACTCATCGAATCGAGCCGAATTGTATCACCACTAAGCAAAATTGTCTTTGTACGTAAACTACTCATTGACTGAGATTTACTTACAATGGCAAAGCCGATAATAAGGAAAAGAATGAGTAATAATCGATGCACAACTGAGCCTTCGGTCGAAGATACTTCAAATGTATATTAACGAACTTATGTTGGAAATCTTGTTTTAAGCAATGAATTAAGCTTCTATATGGCTTGTAGATTGGGCAAAAGAAACGTTTTATACTCAGCATTGTTGAAGAACCTTTGCTAATATGGGTGGGCAAAAAGCTCAAATCGATTCATTATCTTTGCGGCAAATAAAAATTATGAAATTCATTGCCGAAATTGATGTTATGCCTCATGCAGCATTATTAGACCCTCAAGGAAAAGCTGTGAGCGGAAGTATGAAAAACCTTGGACTACCGGAAATTGATAATGTTAGAATTGGCAAGCACATTCGCTTGGAAATTGTAGCTGATTCAAAAGAATCTGCAAATGAAAAAGTAGAAAAAGCATGCAAGCAAATTCTTTCTAATCCAATTATGGAAGGATATAGCTTCGAACTTTCTGAAGCCTAATTTGTAAATAAAAATGATCCTTTTACACTTTACACTTTAGCTCAAATCGAGCTCAAGAGTTCTGTATTCTATTAAAGAATCTAATTAGGATCTAAGCTTTATCAAAAAGCTTTGTAATAGCGACAACAAAGCATAAGCAAAAACGATTGAAGCAAAGGCTGAAAGGCTATACATTATTAGCATAGGAATAGAAATAGCCAACAAAATTACCTGTGGCCACCATTCCATAATTTTCATGTTTTTATTAAACTTGAAACTAAACATTGGCAAAGGAGAAACTAGCCACAAGGCAGAAGCTAGCGCAATGATTGATAAGGCTGTTGCAGAGAAAAACTCAAACCCATCATTCATAATTAGGTAAAACATGCCTGCCCAAAAGAACCCATTAGCAGGCGTTGGCATGCCTATAAATGAACTCGTTTGGCGAGTGTCATGATTGAATTTTGCTAGCCTGAATGCAGAAAAAATCGGTATGAGAAAAGCAATGAGTGCTGGCGAAAGATTCGTTAAATCAAGCGACTGAGGTGAATCAATTGATGAAGCTTCGCCTATCAGATAAAAAGCCATAAATCCAGGAAGAACGCCAAAACTAACAACATCGGCTAAAGAATCGAGATCCTTTCCAACGGGCGACAGCACGTTTAAAGCCCTGGCAACCATTCCATCAAAAAAATCCAAGACCCCAGAAGCCACCATCAGCCAAGGAGCCAACAAAGGATCCCCGCTGAGCAGCTGCTGAATTGCTAAGCAACCACAAAGCAAATTACCAAGCGTTAGTGCGTTAGGAAGGTTTCGTCTTAACATCTTGCAAACCTACAGGATTATAGTCACGTGTTGGATTGTAATTTTTCTTCCTTCGTGTGAATTTTTTCTCAAAGTATTCTGTACTAAAAGCAGCTATCGCCGCCGTTGCAGCTAAAGCAATTACAGGTTCAAGTAATAGAACAGAAATTTGAGTTTGCTCGGAGCCCAGAAATGACATGGCACGGTAGCCTATCATTATTCCTATGGCATGGTAGGCATACATGCTATAAGCTATTTTGCCTGGAGCATTGAATATTTTCAATTTTGCCAACTTAAGAACCGAATTCGAGCTAAACGTTTGCTCAAATACAAAGAAGGCTAGAACTGCTGTGATTATTAATCGTTCGGCAATAAAAAGCAATTGTGGTGGAAACGTATTCAATTCATGCAAAATTCTTCCTCTGTAAAAGAGGAAAGCAAAAAATGCAATATAAATAAACCCAATAGTCCGCTTGGTCTGGTTCTTTAAGAAGATATGAGTTTTATACTTGAAAAAACTGAAGTAGGCCACAAAAGAACCCGCCATGAAATCAAGAAGTACATTTAATGTATTGAACTTGAAACTGTCGTTTTCTGAATAAAACCATGCTCCTGCTCCAAAAGCAATAATGCAGATTGCCATCAGAAGTGGTTCCCTTCGTCTGAAATAAGCCATCAGAATTGGCCAAACTAAAACAAACTGAAAACTAACAGCTATCGACCACATATTTCCCATCACTCCATCAATAGGAGAATAGGTATCAACATATCCAAAATTGAAAAAGAAAAGAAGGTAGCTCATCGCATCAACAGGACCATGTTGGTCGACCGGAAGTCCCAATTCAAGACGAGGTAGTACAAAATAGCCAAGTAAGAATATAACAAAATACAAAGGCAGAATCCCCAAAACGCGACGCATAAAATAGCGTAACACGTTCACTTTCTTATAGATAAAGCGCTCTTCAAAGATTGACCAAGTGTTTAAAAACCCTGTTAGTATAAACAGTAAACTGTAAGCAACTTGATTAAGATTGATACTAACTTGCCGCATGTCAGTGAACAACGAAGACACTGCAACCTGTTGATTGTTAGTGATGAAGCAATGTGAAAAAAATATCCATAGAAAAGCTACGAACCGCAGTGCGTGGATATTATCAAAATGCGATTTCTTAATGAGCCTTTTCATTCTTTTCCAGGCGGTTTTTCTTAAATCCGGACTTTTAGTTCTTGCAAAGGAAAAAAAGTTTCTCTGTTTGCAAAATAAATTACGTTTGAATACGCTTAAGCCACGTACTCTTTTGGAGGTAAATTACTTGTTCACAAACACTAAGCGCTCAATTTTGTTTCATAATAATAAATAAACTATGAATAACACCATACGTTTAATAAGCCTTCTATTTCTCCTAAGTTCGGGTAGTACTTATGCCCAAACAGCAAGGAAATATAGCAATGAATTTCTTGCCATAGGAGTTGGTGCAAGAGCTTTAGGCATGTCGGGTTCATTTATTACTGCAGCCGATGACGCTACCTCAGGATATTGGAACCCCGCCGGATTAACCGGTATTCAATCCAAATTTCAAGGAGCTCTGATGCATTCTGAATATTTTGCAGGGATTGCCAAATATGATTTTGGATCTCTCGCAACCCGAATAGACCCGAAAAGTGTACTTGCTGTTTCGATAGTTCGTTTTGGTGTGGATGATATTCCCGATACGTCAGAGCTTATAGATGCAAACGGCAATATTAACTACGACCGAATTCAAACTTTCTCTGCTGCTGATTATGGTTTCTTGCTTTCCTATGCACGAACATTAAATGAGCACGGATTAAGCGTTGGCGCTAATGCCAAAGTAGTGCACCGCGTTGTGGGTGATTTTGCCCGTTCATGGGGATTTGGCCTTGATGCTGGAATGCAGTACAAGCCTAATAAATGGCGTTTTGCTGCAATGGCAAGAGATATTACAAGTACCTTCAATGCTTGGACTTACAGTTTAAGTGAGGCCCAAAGAGATGTTTTTAATGAAACTGGTAATGAGATTCCTGTCAACTCTCTCGAACTTACCTTGCCAACGCTAACACTTGGTGCTGCACGGTATTTCCAGCTAGGAGAAAAATTCAACCTTCTCACCGAACTTAATATGCAAACCACCTTCGATGGAATGAGAAATACCGTAATCCGCGATAAAACATTCTCAATGAGTCCTGTTTTTGGCTTGGAAGCAGGTTATAAGGATATCATTTTTTTAAGAGGAGGTGTTGGTAACTTTCAATCTATTCGGAATGATGCAGGTGATGGACGAATTACCACCTACCAGCCAAATTTAGGTCTTGGAATTCGTATTAAAGGGATTCGCATTGATTATGCCTTAACAGATATTGGAGACCAAAGTACTGCTCTATTTTCTAATGTATTTTCCCTGAGATTTGATATTCAGGCTGCAGATAAATCAACTGATTAATGCGTATGAAAAAAATTTACATGCTTTTTTCTTTATTCATTTGCCTTCCATTTATACTGGCTGCGCAGCCTTTTGGAAACGAGTGGATTAATTACGACCAGACCTATTTCCGCATCCCAATTGTGACTACCGGAGTTTACCGGATTTCATCTACTGCTTTATTAGAGGCTATTCCTCAGCTTTCTGGAACCGACCCTAGAAATATTCAACTCTTTGGGCGTGGTGAAGAACAAGCCATATATGTTAATGGGGAAGATGATGGCAGCTGGGATGATGGCGATTTCGTTGAATTCTTTGCTCACAAAAATGATGGCTGGCTGGATGCATCGCTTTATGCAAATCCTGATCTTGACCAAAGCAATAAGAACTATTCTCTTTTTAGTGATACAGCTGTTTATTTTCTAACCTGGAACAGCATCACAAGTAATCTAAGAATGAGCGTTGAAACGGATGTAGATTTTGCAGCATATCCCACAGCACCATATTTTATAAGAGAAGTAATAAATCAACAAACTAACAATTACTATTTCGGAAAAACCGATTTCAATAATTCAACAGATCCAGATTATACCGAAGGTGAAGGCTGGTCAGGACCCGTATTTTCTGCCCCTTTGCTAAATCAGATAAGCAATATTCCAAGCGCCAACAAAGCAGCTTCAGGCCCTGAAGCAAACCTGAGAATAGTCTATAAAACCATATCGAATGCTCCTCATTTTTTGGATCATCGTTTCCAGCTTAAGCTTGCCAATTTACCTTTAAAGGATACTTTAATGGAAGGGCACGGTAGTCGAGCTTTCAGTTTTAATTTGCCTTTAGCCAATGTAGGTGCTACCACTACCGCTTTTACGTTCTCTTATCTTGGAATAACTGCCAACAACGGAAACCCGGTTACCTCCAATGCTGTGTACTCAAATTATGTGTGGAAGTACCCACATAATTTCAATATGGAAAACCAAGGCTTTTACCGAATGCTCTTACCCGATAATGCATCTGGTGATAAGTACCTTCTTAATATGACTTCCGTAAATGCTGGCGGAGGGTCGGTTTTTGTGTTTGATGTAAGCAACCGACGAAGAATTCAGGCAAGTGCCAATGGAACTGCTTTTAGAGCTATTGTTCCTAACGGAAACGGAAGTGATAAGGAAATTTATCTGTGTTCAAATGCTCAGATTTTGAACCTTCCTTCATCCAGCTTAAGCGCTGTAAATGCAGGAAGTGGACAATTCACTGATCTTCGTGATTACCCTGGAACTGATTTCTTAATTGTAACTCACCGATCATTTCAAAATGAGGCATCGGCCTACAAGGCCTACCGATCAGGAAAATTTTCTACAGAGGTCTTCTTTGTCGATGAGCTGTATGATCAATTTGCTTACGGAGTTAGACAGCACCCTCTTTCAATTAAAAATTTTGCTAATACCGCCTTTGGTTACTGGGACAATGAGCCTGAATATTTGCTTCTTTTAGGAAAGTCTATTTCCTCGCATTACTTAAGAAATGATCCTGAAACATGGAATCAATCTCTGGTTCCAACTTACGGGTTTCCAAGTTGTGATATGCTGCTCACCGCAGGATTAAATGGCGCTTTACCTTTTGAACCGGCGCTGGCAACAGGAAGAATATCTGCAAGTTCTGCAAATGATATTAGCGCTTACCTGAACAAACTTCAGGAGTACGAGGGCAATGAACCTGCCATGTGGATGAAGCAAGTTTTACATTTTGGAGGTGGTCAATCTCAAAGTGAACAACAAAGCTATTTAAACTACTTAAGCACCTACGAAAACACCATCGAAGACACACTCTTCGGAGGAACTGTTTATACCTATCAAAAAACTTCATCCGCACCTATCGAGCAAACTCAAAGTGCTATAATAAGCGACTACATCAACAATGGAGTTTCTCTAATGACATTTTTCGGACATGCCACTGGTAGTGGTTTCGATGTAAGTATTGATGATCCGGCTAGCTATAGCAATCAAGGAAAATATCCGTTTTTGGTTGGTAACTCGTGTTATGCAGGCGATATTCACCAGCCTCCAGGATTTGGATTTAGTCAAAGTGAGGAATTTACCCTCATCCCTAACAGAGGAACCATTGGCTTTATAGCTTCTGTTGCTCTTGGAATTCCTAATCAGCTGCATACTTATACTGATACATTATATAGATATATGTCGCAAAGGTATTATGGAGAGCCCATGGCGATGAATATGAAAAGAACTGCAAGAGCAGTTTATTCAACAGACCCTTTCAGAAAAGCGGTCATTTTAGAAACTACGCTTCACGGCGACCCTGGTGTTGCTCTAAATGGAGCTCCTTTACCTGATTATTTTACCACACAGCCCGATGTATTTTTCAACCCTGAAGATGTTACAACAGAGGTAGATTCTTTTAGATTGAATATTGTTGTATCCAATGTGGGACGCGCTATCGATGCACCGCTAACGGTGGAAGTGGTGAGGAATTTCCCAAATTCTGGGCTTACAACTACTTACTCAAGACTTATCGGCAACCCTTATTTCCGCGATACCTTGGTTATCGCCATGCCTGTTACTGATATCATTAAAGGAGGTGTTGGGATTAATACCTTCGATATAAGAATAGATCCTCTTAATCAGAGGGATGAGTTATCAGAAACCAATAATAATATATCTGCAACACTTCTCATTCGCTCAGCCGAAGTACTTCCTGTATGGCCTTATGAATTTGCTGTAGTGCCTAATAATACAGTAACTCTGAGAGCTTCTACTGGCGATCCTTTTGCACCAGTGAGAAACTACATCTTTGAAGCTGATACGACCGATTTATTCAATAGTCCATTCAAGATTACTCAAACGATTAATCAATCTGGAGGGGTTTTAAACTGGGATTTGCCTCTTGTGATGCAGGATAGCATGGTGATTTTCTGGAGGGTTTCTCCCGACTCATTGCCAGGTGGTTCATATCAATGGAAAGAAAGTTCATTCCAGTATATTTCAGGTCAAAGAGGTTGGGCTCAGGATCATTTCTTTCAATTTAAAAAGAATCAGTTTAACCAAATTAATTATCAAAGAAGTGAGCGATATTTTGATTTTGTAACCAACGCAAAAGAACTCAGCTGTAATGCATATGGTTTCCCTTGGGAAATTGATGAATTATGGGCTACTTCTTATAAAATCGATGCCGAAGTTTGGGCAGATGCAGGCTGTAGCCTGGATGGTGCTATCTACATTGCAGTAATTGACTCTGTTACTCTATTACCCTGGCTTTCGCCAGAAAACTGCTGGGAAGAAGGCAATCAATATGGTCAGTTCAATAATACCTGTCAGTGTAAAAACGGAAATAGGATGGCAAATTTCGTATTCCGAAATGAAGCTGGAGCCAATGAAATGATCGCCATGCGCGATATGTTAAACGCTGTTCCAAATGGGCATTACATTCTAGCCTACACCTGGATTTATGGAAATTATCAGAATTGGGATCCAAGTGTGATGCAAGCTTTCCTTGATTTGGGAGCAGATAGCATTAGCACTCTACCAAACGAGTATCCTTATATTTTCATGGTAAAAAAGGGACATCCCGAAACCGCCATTGAAATGATTGCCGATTCGGCAAATGCTAACTTATCACTCTCTGCACCTATGTTTAACAGCTGGGTAAGCGGTGATTTCACTTCAACGCTTATTGGTCCTGGCTCAGGCTGGGATACCCTTAGCTGGAAATCGAAGAATGTTGATAATCCTCTCGATAGCATTCGAATTCAGGTAAAAGGCATTCGCCCGAACGGGCAAGAAAATATCATTCTTGAAGCTACCACAGGTGCTAACGGAGATATTGACCTTTCCCCAATTATTGGTCTTGATAACTACACCTATGTTCGTTTAAACGCTTTTATGCGTGATGATTCTTTAAGAACACCTGTTCAATTAGATCGCTGGCAATTGAGCTTTGACCCAGTTCCTGAGTGTGCTTTAAATCCTTTGGCAGGTTTGTATTTATACAACGATACCCTTCAACAGGGTGATAGCTTAAAGCTAGCTATAGCCATACAAAATATTAGTGAGTTGCCTATGGATAGTATGCTTGTTGCATATTGGATTCAGGACATAAATAGGAATATTTTCCCTGTTAACTACAGCAGACAAAAGCCATTAGCACCGGGTGAGATTCTTTTTGATACTGTTGCTGTATCAACGCTTCCATATTCAGGATTGAATAGTATTTGGGTTGAAGCTAATCCAAACATGGATCAACCAGAGCAATTCAGGTTTAACAATCTTGGCTCACTTAATTTCTATGTTGGTTCAGATAACGTAAACCCCTTGTTGGATGTAACTTTCGATGCAGTACATATTATAAACGGGGATATCATTTCACCAAAACCTGAAATATCTATCCAGCTAAAAGATGAGAACCCTTACTTGGCTCTTGATGATACTAGTTCGTTTCAGATCTATCTTAAACTGCCTTCTGGAAACACGGCACTGCCGGTTTACTTTAACTCAACTCCTGCTATGGAGTTTATTCCAGGAAGCCTGCCCGATAACAAAGCAAGAATTTTATGGAGAGCCGAATTCCTTGAAGACGGAACTTACGATTTCATTGTAAAAGCTAGAGACCGGTCAAACAATGCAAGTGGCTCAGTTCAGTATAGTATCTCCTTTGAGGTAGTTAATAAAAGTACCATCACCAATATTCTTAACTATCCCAATCCATTTAGCACTAAAACGCATTTCGTCTTTACGTTGACTGGCTCACAAGTACCTGATCAATTTAGAATTCAGATAATGACCATCACTGGTAAGGTAATTAAGGACATTAGAAAGGATGAATTGGGCACAATTAGAATAGGTAGAAACGTGACAGATTATGCCTGGGATGGAAGAGATGAATTTGGCGATAGGCTTGCTAATGGAATTTATCTTTACAGGGTAATGACATCTATCGATGGGAAAGATATAGAGCGCCGTGAATCAGGTGCTGACACCTATTTTGAACGTGGCTTTGGAAAAATGTATTTGATTAACTAATCCGAAAAGATTAAAATTTCATTCAAGTTATATTTATTAGCCGGGAAGCAATTACTTCTCGGCTTTTTTATGTCTTGAAAATACACGCCAACCTATAACACTATCCCCTTGATTAAAGGTAAGTTAAGTTCATATTTTTGTCTTGTTTCTAATTTTTATTTTGCTCAAATTACCAAATAATTACAAAATACTATATGAGAAAAATTTACTTAGGTATTGCTTTGTTCCTTGGAGGAACCGTGGCAATGAACGCACAACGCGCTTGCGGCACAATGGAGCACTTACATGAACTTCAATCTCAACACCCTGAGATCATGCAAAGGCAACAAAATATTGAGCAAAACACAGAACAGGCTATTGCTAATAATACCCTAAATCGAGCAGTAGTTAATATTCCTGTGGTGGTTCATGTGGTTTATCGATCTGGTGTCCAAAATATTTCTGATTCACAGGTACTAACTCAGATTCAGGTTCTAAATGCCGATTTCCGCAAGTTAAATTCTGATGCTTCATTAATTCCTTCTGCTTTCACTGCTGTAGCAGCTGATGCTGAATTCAATTTTTGTCTTGCTTCCCAAACTCCGTCTGGATCTGCATTCAACGGAATTAACAGGGTATCGAGCACAAGAACAAGCTCATTTGGTACTAACGATGCCGTTAAAAGTGCTTCTACCGGCGGTGTTGCTGGTTGGGATCCTAATCGCTATCTGAACATGTGGGTATGCGAAATTGGAGGGAGCATTTTAGGATATGCAACCTTTCCTGGAACAGCTAGTTCAACAACAGATGGTATTGTAATAGACTACCGTTATTTTGGAACCAATGGAACTGCCACGGCACCTTTTAATAAAGGAAGAACTGCCACTCATGAAGTGGGTCACTGGTTAAACCTCCGTCATATTTGGGGAGATGCAACATGTGGTAGCGACTTCGTTAACGATACACCAACGCATAACACATCAAACGGCGGTTGTCCAACTTATCCTCATTATAGCACTTGTTCAGGTGCGCCTATTGAAATGACCATGAACTATATGGACTACACCGATGATGCATGTATGTATATGTTTTCGGCTGGTCAGAAGTCAAGAATGCAGGCCCTATTTGGCGCTGGTGGAGCAAGAGCTGCTTTATTAACTTCCCCCGCTTGCGGAGGAGCTCCTCAACCAACTTGTACAGATGGAATTCAAAATGGCGATGAAACAGGAATTGATTGTGGTGGAAGTAATTGTGCGCCATGTTCTCAGCCAAGTGCTTGCTTAAACTACTGCACATCAAGAGGAAATACTACACAGGATGAATACATTGCTTCAGTAAGCCTAGGAAACTATACCAACAACAGTGGCTCAAACGGAGGTTATGCATCGTATGCTAGTTCGGCTGTGTTTACAAAAGGTAGTTCGTATAGCTTAAGTATTACTCCGGCTTGGACGAGTACACTTTATAACGAATACAGTCGGGTTTGGGCCGATTGGAATGGAGATGGAGATTTTGATGATGCTGGAGAACTTATCTATGATCAAGGCTCTGCTTCAACTGCTTCGCCTTTAAATGGCAACTTTACAGTTCCTGCGACAGCAGTAACAGGAAATACTACTATCAGAGTAAGCATGAAATACAATGCTGCTTCTACAACTTGTGAGACTTTCGCTTATGGAGAAGTTGAAGATTACTGCGTTAGTATTGAAAATGACATCGCTCCTCCACCAGTTTGTAATACCCCATCAGGTTTATCTGCAAGCTCAATCACTACTTCTTCTGCATCAATAAGCTTCAATGCAGTTACCGGGGCAGTTTCTTATAACCTTGATTATAAATTAAGCAGTGTTTCTACTTGGAGTTCAGCTTCTGTAAGTTCAACTACAAACAACTTCACAGGCTTAAACCCTTCAACATCGTATGATTTACGTGTGCAAACAGTATGTTCATTCGGAACAAGTTCTTATTCAGCTGTCGCTTCATTTACAACAGCTGCAGCACCTGTAACGTGCTCTGATATCTATGAAAGCAATAATTCGAGAACAGCTGCCAAGGTAATTCCATTATCTACCAATATTCAAGCTGCTTTGGGAACTTCTACTGATAAAGATTGGTTTAGATTCAACAATTCCAGCTCTCAGAGAAACGTGAAAGTAAGCTTGAGTAATTTGGTTTATGATTATGACCTTCAGCTTTATCGCGGGTCTTCAAGAGTTGCCACCTCGCAAAATGGAGGAACTACTTCTGAAAGTATCATTTACAATAATACAAGAGCAGCAACAACCTATTATGCCTATGTATATGGTTATAATGGAGTATTTAGTGCGAACGATTGCTACACATTAAGAGCTGAAATTGGTTCATCATCTTTTGCAAGATTAGCGGGTGAAACTGAAGCAACAGAAGAAATTTCTGATGAAATAATCTCTGTTTATCCTAATCCAAACAATGGTAGCTTCACTGTTAGCCTTATGCCTGAAGCAGATATTAATGAGCCAATAGAAATTTATAATCATCTTGGTCAATTGGTAGAAAAGATTTCTATATCTTTATCTAAAGATCATCCAAGGGTTGAGATTCAATTAAATGACCTAAGTGATGGAATTTATTTTGTGAGAGTTTTCGATGGTTCTAGCTATCAGCATCACAGAATTTTAGTGAGGAAATAAATTACTCCAATTGTTTATATAAGAGAAGAACCCGGTGATGAGCCGGGTTTTTCGTTTTATTACTGTTTGTAGTACTTGCATTTAGAACATTTGGCTGTTTGCCTCCTTTTACATTGAAATCGGAAGTCTTTTAGCCAAGCCTTCAAAAAAAGATTGGATAGTAATTCTCACATAGCAATAGGGTACAGATTGCAAGTTTGTATTTCCAAGTAGCTATTCTACCACTTTAGTTAACTTCGTTAAAAACAGTGAAGCCCCCGAAAGAACCATAATGAAACACATACATCTATTTTCAATTAGCTTTCTATTTCTTTCATTGACAGCCAATTATGCCCTAGGTCAAACATATGCGCAAAATGGCATGGTTGCATCGAGTAGCAAGATAGCATCTGAAGCAGGAATAGAAATTCTTAAGAAAGGCGGTAATGCTATTGATGCTTCAATAGCTACTGCTTTTATGCTTGCGGTAACATACCCAAGTGCCGGAAATATTGGCGGAGGCGGTTTTCTGGTATTTATGGATTCCTCGGGAACAACTACAACCATTGACTTTCGAGAGAAAGCGCCCCTGAAAGCCTCTCCAACGATGTTTTTAGATGATAAGGGAAATCTGTCGAAAGGGAAAAACTTATACGGTGAAGAATCAACGGTTAATCATGTAGGAGCCAAGTCTATCGGGGTTCCAGGAACTGTGGCGGGTCTTTACTTAGCTCATCAAAAATATGGGAAATTGCCTTGGGCAGAACTTGTTCAACCAGCTATTGACGTGGCAATAAATGGCTTTCCTCTTACTTATAACCTTTCAAAAGACGCCATATATTTTAATACCAAATCACCCATTCCATTTATGAATGACTATTTCAAAAATGATTCGGGCGAGCTAACTCAATTCGGAGAACTTTGGAAACAGCCTGAATTAGCTAATACATTATCAGAAATAAGAGATCATGGGCAAGATGGTTTTTATAAAGGTCGTATTGCCGAAAAAATCGCAAAGTTCATGCAAGACAATGGAGGCATCATCACCATGGAAGACCTTAAACTCTACACCGCAATTGAAAGAAAACCAATAAAAGGAAACTATAAAGGCTATGATATTTATTCAATGTCACCTCCTAGTTCAGGTGGTGTAGCACTAGTTGAAATGATGAATCTCATGGAATTGGCCAATTTAGATTCTATAGAATTCAATTCAACAGCCTATGTTCATCTCCTGGCTGAAGTTATGCGAAGAGCCTTTGCTGACAGAGCAGAATATTTGGGAGACCCCGATTTTAATTTAGATACTCCCATTGATAAGTTAACTTCCAAAGAATTTGCCCTAAAGCGTTTCGAAAATATCGACATGTCTAAGGCATCAGTGAGCGACTCTAGTAGATTTGGGCAAATCTACGATGGCAAAAGCACCACGCATTTTTCTGTACTTGATGCTTCTGGCAATGCTGTGTCATTGACATATACCTTAGAACATGGCTTTGGCTCTGGCATGGGATCACCAGAACTGGGTTTTATCTTTAATAATGAAATGGGCGACTTTAACCCAAAGCCCGGTTATACAACTACATCGGGCTTAGTAGGAACAAATCCGAATCTAATACAACCCGAAAAAAGAATGCTTTCAAGTATGACTCCTACCATTATTGCAAAAGACGGTAAGCCGTTTCTTGTTATTGGAAGCCCGGGAGGTAGAACTATTATTAATACTGTTTTTCAAACAGTGCTGAATGTATTGGCCTATGACATGCAAATCGACAAGGCTATTGAGGCCATGAAGATTCATCACCAATGGCTACCCGACAAAATATACTACGAGAGAAACCTCCTATCACCTGATACCAAAGGAGCACTTGAAGGGATGAATCACACCTTAGTTGTAGTTAATTCATTGGGAATGCTCATGGGAATTCAATTGGATGCCAAAAACAATGTCATGATTGGGGCTGCAGACTCTTCAAGTCCCGACGGGGCTGCGATAGGATACTAGGTATTTCTAAAAATTAAATCAAATTATATTTATTGATAAATATTTACATGTTAGTCGTGAGACTGAAAATCTCGCTTGAAAAGGCTTATCACAGATTATAAGGTAAGCTATTTGCCCTAAATGATAAACCAATTATTCCTACTTAAAATGCTGTAACTTGTTTTCAGTACAAAGAAGACTTAAACTCTTCATTGACGGCTAATTACACCCTTTTGTTTTTCAAAATAATTTTCAGGAAAAAGTATATTGCCATACTTTTCTGCAATTGCATTTAACCTACCTCCTTTTGCGTTCTTCGAAATAAGGATGCATCAACACCAGAAAAACGTGGAGCAATTGTGTCCTTATGTGAATTCAGGTGTGGCATTTATAAACTCAATATGCTATTGGTATTGAGCTTTAGAAGGTATATAAATGAGGAGCAGGAAAAGAAGAATGAATGCAGCTTTAATTGACTTCATTTTTATTTAATTGATAAGTTCAATTGGTAGCGTTCGAGATTAGCAAGTCACCAAAGAATTGACGCGTAACGGTCCGCGCACAACCGCCGTTTTTTAAATGGCGGTTGTGCGCTGTTGTGCGCCGCTATGAATATTTGATTTCTATTGGACCAGGAATTAGTTTTGATCTTATATGTTCTTTAATCAAGTGTACTAATGGTTGAATTGAATTATATGTATTATTTGTAGCTCCAATAACAAAAACAGTAAGTGTATATTTTTTAAAATTTTGTTGATGCTGTAAATTTTTATCAAAAGTTAATAAAGCATCAAACTCATTGTCAATCATTAGTTTGAGTAATTCTCCATTAGTCTGACCAGCCCATCCCATTTCAACAACAGTCATAATCTCAAATTCACTAAAGTCTAGCTTGAGTTTCTTTGGTAAATTTTCATCAAGCAGCAGTTTCATATAATTTAATTGAAGTAGGCACTTAATTAATATTTGATTTATTGAGATACGGT
>JBBEBC010000027.1:4868-7141 GCA_040882555.1 Bacteroidia bacterium | reverse complement strand
CAACTGTTCTTTCCCAAATCTCACCCCAACAGAAAAAAGTTAAAGGCTACAATAAAGCTTAGGGTTTATATTATTGCGTTCTTTTTTGCAGGTGGGATTGTTGGAGGCTTTTTTTATTCCAAACTTGATATGAAATTAAACACCTTAATTCTTGGTGGATTAATCCTGCTGGGAAGTTTATTTTACGATGACTTTAGATACCGCTTCATTAGAAGTCAAAGGAAATATTTCCCAAGAAAATTATAACAGGATAAAGGCGAGGGCTTGCAGGAATTTAATCTGATTATCCCAATTAGTTTTTATAGATCGTGTTTTTGAGAACCAAGATGTTATCTCGTTTTCAAATCCGCCGAAGGCGAAGAAACTTTTGCTACTTGATTGTATTCCTCAGCCGAAACAATTCTAAAGGCAGCCCAAATGCTAATTATACATGCTGTAATGGCTATGTAACCTACAATTTCATAATTCACCAATTGGCCTGATGCATTTTCAGTAACAATACCTCCAGCAATAAATGCAGCTATTCCTGCAGTAAGCTGCTGAACAGATGAGTTAAAGCTCATAAAACTTCCTCGGTTTTGGGGTATTGCGGTAGAAGTTATTAATGCCATCGCTGGAACCATCCTTCCGCTGATTACAATAAAGAAAAAGCTGGTAACAATAAGGACTACCCAAATTGGTTGAGTACTCATATTGGTAATGAGGTAAAGAGGAATTACTGAAAGAGCTGCAAAAATGCCATATACTTTTTGTTTCCCGATTTTATCGGCTAGTCTTCCCACCAAAGGTGATGAGAACACTGTGCACAAGCCCCCAAACAAATAAATGTAAGTTACCTCGAGCTGAGTAAAGCCAACATTCTTTTCCATGAACGCTGCAATGAATGGTATAATTGAAAACTGAGCCATCATCATTAGTCCCATGAGCAAAAGTGCTCTACGTTGATTCATGTTTTTGGCCAATCTTCTGAGTACTCCCATCATATCGGGTCTTTTACTCTTATCTTGAATATGTTCACTCATAAATGGAATGAATTTCATGATGAGCAAGGCAATAAAAACTCCCGCTCCCGCAATAAAAAAGAATGGAGCATGCCAATTGAATTGCGTGGCTAGATAATTTCCAAAAGGAACTCCAAAAACGGAAGCAAGAGAAAATCCTGCTGTTACAACTCCCATGGCAGTTCCTCTTCTTTCGAAGGGAATAGCATCAGCAACAATAGATAAAATAGTTGTGCTCAACAATCCGCCGAAGGCGCCAGTTAAAATCCTTGCTAAAAGCATGAATTCATAATTGGGCGAAAATCCACACGCAAGTGTGCCTAACAAAAACCCGAAATAGCAGAAAAGAAGAATCTTTTTCCTGTCGAAATTATCTACAAAGAATGCTCCTGAAAATCCTACAAGACCTGCTGTTATGGTATATGCTGAAACAATAAATCCAAATTGCTGCGGACTAATCTCGAACAGTTTCATAAGCTGATTCCCCAGAGGCATGATGATCATGAAATCCATCACGTGAGTAAATTGAATCAGGGCAAGCGTAAGAAGTAGAATATATTCTTTGCGTTTCATTTAATAGAGTGTCTTATCCTCATTTTGCTTCCTGGGTATAACACCATTTCGGGTCTAGCCCAATAAATAGCTCCAAGGCACATGGGGCAAGGTTCGCATGAAGTGTATAAGATACAATCTGACAATTGAAAATGTTTAAGTGTCTTGCAGGCTCCTCTAATTGCAGTTACTTCAGCATGTGCTGTAGAATCGTTATTCGCTAAAACGCTATTCCTACCTCTTCCAATAATTTCTCCGTTTTTAACTACAACCGCGCCTAGCGGCCCACCTAATCGATTCCTCATTCCTTCAATGGCTAGCTTTGTAGCCTCTCTCATGAAATAAGTATGATTATTTTCCATGCTGCAAAGGTAGAATTCGATTTAGCATTCTAGTAAGATTAGAACTTCGGGAATTCTTAAATAATGATATTTCGATTTGGTGCAAAGATTAATTTGACGTTCAAACAATTCTCAAAAATTCCTGTTTAATTGAATTATCATACCTTTACGCATTCCTACCGCATCAAACGCATATGAATATAATTCCAGGCGAACTCCTTGCACAGATTGACTCTCCAGAAGATCTGCGACGCTTTAAAGAGGACGATCTAATTCAAATTTGCAATGAACTTAGACAATACATTGTTGATATCGTTTCTGTTAAAGGAGGTCATTTTGGTGCCAGCCTTGGTACGGTAGAACTTTCTGTAGCATTGCA
>JBBEBC010000027.1:0-4768 GCA_040882555.1 Bacteroidia bacterium | reverse complement strand
AAGGAGGTCATTTTGGTGCCAGCCTTGGTACGGTAGAACTTTCTGTAGCATTGCACTATGTCTTTAACACCCCTGACGATCAGTTGGTTTGGGATGTTGGGCATCAGGCGTATGGTCATAAAATGCTTACAGGTCGCAGAGAGCAATTTCACACCAACCGCGTTTATGGCGGTATAAGTGGTTTCCCGAAGCGTAAAGAAAGTGAGTACGACACATTTGGAGTAGGTCATAGTTCTACTTCAATTTCTGCAGCCCTAGGAATGGCAGTGGCTTCGCGTATTAAGAACGAAAATGAACGTCAGCATATCGCTGTTATTGGTGATGGCGCCCTAACGGGCGGAATGGCTTTCGAGGCTCTCAATAATGCAGGTACAGAAAAGAACAACATGTTGGTTATTCTTAACGATAATTGCATGTCTATTGATCCTAATGTTGGTGCACTTAAAGAGTATTTAACTGATATAACCACTTCGCATACCTATAATAAAGTAAAGGATGAGGTTTGGAATTTGCTAGGTAAGATTTCCAAGTTCGGACCTAATGCTCAGGCAATTGTCCAAAAAATGGAGAATGCCATTAAGAGCGCGGTGCTTCAGCAAAGCAACATGTTTGAATCTCTGAAATTCAGATATTTCGGTCCCGTTGATGGGCATGACGTAAATCGCTTAGTTCAAGTGATGAATGATTTGAAAGACATTCCTGGACCAAAGATTTTGCATGTACTTACCGTAAAAGGGAAAGGTTATAAACTTGCCGAAGAAGACCAAACAAAATGGCATGCACCCGGACTTTTTAATAAAGATACTGGTGAGATAATAAAGTCGACTTCAACAGGACCTAAGCCTCCCAAATATCAAGATGTATTTGGTCATACGATTGTTGAATTAGCTAAGCAGAATGATAAAATTGTGGGCGTAACGCCGGCTATGCCGTCGGGCTGTTCGCTTAATATCATGATGAAAGAGTTTCCCGATAGAGCTTTTGATGTGGGAATTTGTGAGCAACATGCAGTTACTTTTTCTGCCGGGATGGCAACTCAAGGCTTAATTCCTTTCTGTAATATCTATAGTACGTTTATGCAACGGGCTTATGATCAGGTGATTCATGATGTTGCTATTCAGAACTTGCATGTTATCTTTTGTCTTGATAGAGGTGGATTAGCTGGTGCCGATGGTCCAACTCACCATGGTGCTTATGATATTGCATACATGCGTTGCATTCCGAATATGATTGTCTCAGCTCCAATGAATGAGGAAGAACTTAGAAACCTCATGTTTACTGCAGTTGAAACTCCTGCTCCGTTTAGTATTCGCTATCCGCGAGGAAATGGTGTAATGCCTGAATGGAAAACGCCTCTTGCTAAGATTGAGATAGGAAAAGGTCGCGTAATATGTGAAGGTGAAGACCTTGCAATATTAAGTATTGGTCATATGGGCAACCTCGCTGAAACAGCTGTTAAAAGTTTGAAGAAAGAGGGAGTTAGTGCTGGTTTATTTGATATGCGCTTTGTTAAGCCTATTGATGAAGAAATGCTACACCACATTTTTAGCAAATACAGTAAAATTATAACTGTTGAAGATGGATGTGTTCAAGGTGGGTTTGGCTCTGCGGTACTTGAATTCATGGCAGACAATGGCTATTCATCTCAGGTAAAACGCCTTGGTATTCCTGATAAGATTGTGGAACACGGAACTCAGCCTGAACTATGGGCAGAATGTGGTTATGATGAAGAAGCAATTCATCAAACAGCACTTCAAATGCTAGGTGCGAAAGTTCTGGCCGACTAATTCGTTTTTGAGTTAATAACAAGACATTCTTGGCAAGTTTTGCACTGAAGTCACATTTCGCCGGCTTCTCTCTATTTTCTTTGCAAAGGAAATGAGGAGAAAGTACCCAAGGAAATTCTGTTTAATATTTTTGCTGTTATTAGTCGACCTGCCGACTTCCTTTGCTCAGGTAGTAAATATTGAAAGTCGCCGTGTTGATGGGACCAAGCCTGGCTGGCAGGGCTATGGCGAAGTTTGGTATTCATATATTCGAAATCAAAACACAGCTGTTTCTGTCGGAACAAGGGTAAGTTTAGTGTATCTCAAAGACAGGCATCGTTACTTATTCATCACCGATGCTTCTTTTAATCAAACCAATAACACCAACGTAGAAAGCTCTGGTTTTCAACACGCCCGATACAATTACATTCTCAACCCTCGCTGGGCAATGGAAGGTTTTGGTCAGTTGTTCTTCAGCCGCCAAATGCGACTTTATCCCCGCTACACATTTGGTGTAGGTCCAAGGTACAAGGCATTTAAGGGCGACAGTATGCAGGTTTACCTCGGGGGTTCGCTCATGTTTGAGCATGAATCGCTTCAGAATCCGAGAGAGCAGTATTCAACCGATAGGTTATCGTTTTATATAAGTTGGGTGTTATCGAAACACAAGTTTATTAAGTTCGACTGGATGTTTCTTTATCAACCTAGATTAGCAGATTTTTCAGATCGGAGAATTCAAACGGAAGCCAGAGTTGACATAGATGTTTTGAAAAGGTTTAGGCTTAGGTTTGCCACAAGTATCTTATACGATACAGATCCGCCTTCTGGTATTCCACGCACATTTTTAAGCTCTAGAACCTCGTTACTGGTTGATTTTTGAAACCAGATTTGTCTGCACTTTTACTTTCTAGTCATTCATAGATATATTAATCTGGTTCATTAACCAATTAATAAGCATTACCTCCTTTATTAAAATTATTTTATACCTTCGTAACCTCTGACAATAGGCGAGTCCACTTCAGTATCAATACTTAATTCATTAACAACTATTCTCTCCAATTAATATCATTTCTAAGATTATTTGTGCCTCATTTAAATTGGTTGATGGCTTATTATTATTTGATACTGAATGAAAATAAAGGATTTTCTAAAGATTGAAATTAACCCAAACAGAATTTTCGGTCTTGACTTATTAAGAGCATTTGCAATTTTGTTCGTTGTTTTTGGTCATGGTAGGGGGCTGTTACCGGTTGAACTTAGTAATCCTCAGCGTTTTTTTATTTTTGATGGGGTAACGATATTCTTTGTTTTAAGTGGTTTCCTCATAGGAGGGATTTTGATTAAAATAGTTGAAAAAAACAAACCCAGTAAGGCTCTTTTGGTTGATTTTTGGATAAGAAGATGGTTTCGAACTCTTCCCAATTACTTTCTGGTATTGCTTATCTTAGTTGGACTCAGCCTTGTATTGAATGATAATTTCACCCTCTTAAGTGTAAATAGATTCTTTATTTTTTCTCAAAATTTATTTTCGCCTCATCCATCATGGTTTTTCCCAGAAGCATGGAGTTTAAGTGTTGAAGAGTGGTTTTATTTAATTACTCCTGTCCTATTATTGCTAACCATTAAATATCTGGTTAATGTGCCTAAAAAGGCTATTTTCTTGGTTGTCTTCTTAATACTCATAGCTACACTTCTATTTAGATATTATAGATATTCTGAACTTGGAATAACTACGATGGAAGAATGGGACGAATTTTTTAGAAAGCAAGTCTTTACTCGATTAGATAGCTTAATGTTTGGCTTTTTGGGAGCTTATTTGAATTACTATTTTCAAGAAAAGTGGATTGCTTATAAGAACTATTTTCTAGTTCTAGGGATAGCTTTATTTGTGTCAATTAAGGCAATTGAATTATCACTCGTTTTCCCGATTGCGGGCTTCTACGAGTGTGTATTTTCCTTTTCTGTTACTTCAATGGCTACCCTTTTTCTACTCCCATACCTCAGTAATTTGAAATCTGGAAAAGGCTTTGCCGCAAAAGGAATAACTGTCATTAGCTTAATTTCATATTCTTTATATCTCATACATTTATCAATAGTTCAGACCTTTATAATCTTCAGAATCGATTGGGAACATTTGATAAGAAATGAGTACACAATGAAGCTTGTGATGTATTTTACTTATTGGCTTATTTCAATTCTAGGGTCAATTATTCTCTTCAAATATTTCGAAACACCAACAATGAAATGGCGAGATAATGAAAAAGTAAAGAAGGCAATTGCGCGCTTAAATAATAAAGGTTAAGCATGAACCTTCTTCAAGAATTGAATTCTATATAATTTAACTCGATTCATCCCTCACTTTCTTAGCTCGATGTTGATACAAAGTGGGCTAGGTTTTCTAAATCGAAATGAACTAGTTAATTTTCTAAAGAGAGCCGCGGTTCTTCGACAATATATTGGTTTATGCGCCAAGAAATTGCATTGTATTTTACAAATTAATTGTAGAATAACCAGAGGAAATATGTTGGATTATTTCAACATCTAAGATCAGACTTAGCCTGAGCATTAGTCCTTCTCTCATTTGGGTTCTCGAACTGTTTAGTATAGCACTAGTTTACGAAGACCTAGGCTTTCTGCTGAGCTTGTCGAACATCGGCTGAGCTCGCCGAAGCCCCCGCTGAGCTTGCCGTTCTAAGTCCGGCTGAGCTTGTCGTTCTAAGTCCGGCTCAGCTTGTCGTTCTAAGTCCGGCTGAGCTTGCCGAAGCCCCCGCTGAGCTTGCCGTTCTAAGTCCGGCTGAGCTCGCCGAAGCCCCTGCTGAGCTTGTCGTTCTGAGTCCGGCTGAGCTCGCCGAAGCCCCCGCTGAGCTTGTCGCTCTATGTCCTGCTGAGCTCGCCGAAGCCCCTGAGCTTGTCGTTCTGAGTCCGGCTGAGCTTGCCGAAGCCCCCGCTGAGCTTGTCGTTCTGAGTCCGGCTGAGCTTGCCGAAGCCCCCGCTGAGCTTGT
>JBBEBC010000026.1:0-7181 GCA_040882555.1 Bacteroidia bacterium | reverse complement strand
CCTTCTGCGACGCTCGTGAAAATAGTTGTAATAATTACTTACGTGTAAAAAATAGTTTCCGTCGTAAAAGACTCCGATGCGAGTAACACCGTTTTGTTGATTAATCATAATATATAATTAGTGTGATGGTTTAGTTTTAAAACAAAACCAATCTCATTTATAACATCTCAAACAGTAACGATAGGGCCAGTTAAAACTGGAAAACTATAATGTGAAATAATTAAAACTATCTAAGAATCTATATAATGCGATAGGTTTCGCTAATAATATTAGAACAAAAATATAAAATACATCTAAAAGTCTCATCATGCGAAGCATGAAAATCAAATATTACGTGTTTTTAACATCAAACCTACTTTAGAAGTTCACTATTAAGGTGCCTTCCTTCTAGAAATAGAAGAATTACAAAGTGAAGGTAAATTCCTATGAATATGTTACTTAGGCGCTCTATCGAGCAACCAGAAAGCTAATAAAAGATAGATTGCATTTGGAATCCAAGCAGCAAGTGAAGCATCTATCCCACCTTCGGTGGCAAAAACCGAAGAAATTTGCATGAGCATAACATATGAAAAGCTTATTCCAATGCCTATTCCAATGTGAAGACCAACACCTCCCCTCACCTTTCTACCAGCCAAAGGCACAGCTATCAAAGCTAAAATTATGTTTGACACTGGATTTGCCATTCTGCGGTGCTTCTCGAGCAGATAATAATCAATGAACTCTGAACCTTTTGACCGCTCTCGCTCAATGAACTCATTCAACTCAAAGAAGTTCATCATTTCAACATCATCGTCTGCAAGAGCAAAATCTTTTGGTTTGAATTCCATAATGGTATCCAATTTTACAACTTTACGAATTGTTTCCTTGCTACCGTTGAATTTACGGTAAATCATATTATCAAGGCTCCAGGTTTGAGCTATTGAATCCCAGCGAATATAATCGGCTGAAATCTTGTACTCCATAGTTTGCCCTTTGAATTTCTCCTGAGTAAAACGAAAGCCCGTCCCGGTATTCTGAGTATAACTCTCTAAATAAACAAAGGTGCCGGGAACAACCTGTCGGTGCAGATTACTAAAATGTCTGTTCCAGTTAAACTTCATGTATTTGTACTCAAAAGCCAATCGCCTTTCATTCGCCGGGGGAATGATAAAACTACCTAGGACAAAAGAAAACATGGCCACTACAATGGCGCTCAACATGAATGGACGAAGCAGTCTTCTAAAACTCACTCCGCTGCTTAAAATTGCGACAATCTCCGTTTGATTAGCCATTTTTGAGGTGAAGAAAACCACACTGATAAAAGCAAAAATGGGAGTAAATAGATTGGCGAAATAAGGGACAAAGTTCAGGTAGTAATCAAGAAGTAATTCTGAAATAGGAATCTCCTTTTCTATAATGTCGTCCATCTTTTCGGTGAGATCGAAAATTACTGGAAGCACTACACCAAACATCAACACTGCATAAAAGAAGGTGCCGAGGAATTTTTTAATGATGTATTTATCGAGAATGTAAAACTTCATAATCTGCGACCAAGTTTAGGAAGAATTTCATCTTTCCACTGTACAAAATCTCCATTTATAATTCTCTGTCTAGCTTCAGAAACTAGCCAAAGATAAAAACCCAAATTATGCACACTGGCAATCATACCCGAAAGGTATTCTTTGCTAATAAATAAGTGACGGAGATAAGCTTTAGAATATTGACTATCCACATAGGTATGATTCATTGAATCGAGGGGACTAAAATCTCGTTTCCACTTTTCATTTCTGATATTGATAATTCCTTCGGAGGTAAATAACATACCATTCCTCGCGTTGCGAGTTGGCATAACACAGTCAAACATATCTACACCTAAGGCAATAGATTCAATTATATTCTGAGGAGTTCCCACTCCCATAAGGTACCTAGGTTTATCTTGAGGTAAAATATCGCATACAAGCTCAGTCATAGCATACATATCTTCCACTGGCTCACCTACCGATAAGCCACCAATTGCATTTCCTGGCCTATTCTGAGAAGCAATAAACTCGGCACTTTTCTTTCGCAAATCAGGGTATACACTTCCCTGAACTATTGGAAAAAGAGTTTGCTCATAACCGTATTTCCCCTGAGATGCATCAAAATGTGCAATGCATCGTTCTAGCCAACGGTGGGTCCTTTCCATCGAATTACTTGCGTAGTCCTTTTCACAAGGGTAAGGTGTACATTCATCAAATGCGATTATGATATCAGCTCCTATCGTTCGCTGGATGTCCATAACAGATTCCGGACTAAACATAAGCTTTGAGCCATCGATATGCGATTGAAACATGGCACCTTCTTCCGTGATTTTACGTCTATCGGAAAGTGAAAAGACCTGATATCCGCCACTGTCGGTGAGAATTGGTTTTTCCCAACCATTAAACTTATGCAATCCCCCAGCCTGTTCAATAACTTCTAGCCCTGGTCGAAGATATAAGTGATAGGTATTTCCAAGGATGATTTGTGCCTTAATATCCTCTTTCAACTCGTGCTGATGAACTGCTTTAACAGTTCCTGCGGTGCCTACAGGCATGAAGATAGGCGTTTGAATTTGTCCGTGGGCTGTTGAAACTTCTCCTGCTCTTGCCTTAGAATGCTTGTCCTTAGCCGAAATTGTGAATTGCATGATTTGTTAAAAAGTTCGGCAAAGATAGCCTTCAATTGCACATAGCGTGGGACTTAATCATTCTACTTTTGTCGGCACCTATGTTGAATCAAGAATTAATAAATATTGAGTTTGGTCCACAGCTTATCATTCTGATAGTTTTTGGTCTGGCTTTGATAATTCAGATTGCCCTGTTGTTTATCAGGTATCTTCCGCTGGCTTTGTTCAAGCAGAAAGAGGCTGATGAAAATTTGCCCTCTGTTTCGGTGGTTATATGCGCTCGCAATGAGGAAGAGAACATAGAAAAGTACCTGCCCTTAGTTTTAAACCAAGACTATCCGAATTTTGAGGTTATTGTTGTGAATGATTGTTCATGGGACAATTCTTACGATTTGCTTGAAAAGCTCAAAAAAAGTCATCCCAACTTAAAAGTTGCGGAAATAAAACAAGTCGAAAACCGTGAGCATGGGAAGAAATTTGCTCTCACTATTGGGATAAAAGCTGCCGTTAATGATATTCTGCTTCTAACAGATGCTGATTGTTATCCATCTTCAAATCAGTGGATTAAACAGATGATGAGCGGCTATAGACCAAATAAGTATATTGTTTTAGGATATGGCAAATATGACCGTAAACCTGGACTTCTAAATAATCTAATCAGGTACGATACGTTCATGATTGGAAGTACATCGCTGGGAATGGCTTTGAGGGGTAATACTTATATGGGTGTAGGCAGGAATTTATCATACCACCGAGCATTGTTTTTCGCCGTGAAAGGCTTTGCTTCACACATCCATTTGGCAAGCGGAGATGATGATTTATTTGTAAATGAAGTTGCTGATTCAAAAAATACGGCCATTGCAGTGAGCCCCGAATCGCTTACGATTTCTAATCCTAAAGAGACTTTCTCTGCATGGATGAGGCAGAAAAAGAGACATTTAAGTACTGGGAAACATTATAAATCTAAACATAAGTTTTTGCTTGTGTTAGAACCTGCAACTTGGTATTTAATGATGATATCAGCTATCGCTGGATTACTTATTCAGTATAACCTGTTGATATTAATTTCTGGGCTTTGTTTACGAGCCTGTTTGCAAATTGGTATATTGCACGCAATAGCAAAGAAATTTGCAGAAACAGATATGGGTTGGAAGTCTCCATTTTTAGAGGTTATCTATAAAATTTTCCTAGCTCCAGTCTTTGCATTTTACTCTTTGTTTGCCAAGCAATCGAAATGGACATAGAAACAAATTTATCTGTCAAAGCCCAGTATGATGTAGAACTGGTGAAGCGTGCTCTTGATAAGCATGATCAGGGAGCTTATGCTGAACTTTTAGATAGGTATAAAGAATCGGTATACTTTCTTTTGCTAAAGATGGTCAACAATAAAGATGATGCAGAAGATTTAACCATTGAGGCTTTTGGAAAGGCTTTTAAGAATATAGAACAGTACACTCCTAACTTTGCCTTTAGCACTTGGCTTTTTAGAATAGCTACAAACAATTGTATTGATTTTATTCGCAAAAAGCGGATGGTTACTTTATCACTTGATCGCACTTTTACGACAGGAGATGGAGAAGAAATGACTATGGATGTTAAAGCTGACCAGCCCGATCCAGAAGAGCATTTAATAAGGAAGCAAAAGAATATTTTGATGCGCTCTTTGGTTGAAAAGCTAAAGCCGAGATACCGTGTACTTATTGAATTAAGGTATTTTCAGGAATTATCTTACGAAGAAATTGCAGAGAAGCTTGATTTACCTCTTGGTACAGTAAAGGCGCAGCTCTTTCGTTCGAGGGAGTTTCTTTACAACATTATTCGTCATCAGAAGGACAGGATCTAATACTTTTTGCAAGAGATTAACTCTTATCCAAACTCTTTAATCTCACCATTCATTTAATTCTGTTTTCTTTGTACTGATTTTCAAAGTATGGAGTTAATACGTAATTATTTTCCTGATTTAACAGACGCTCAGATTAAGCAATTTGTAATGCTTCCTGATTTGTATACCGAGTGGAATGCTCAAATCAATGTTATTTCTAGGAAGGATATCATGGAACTTGAAGTAAGACATGTTTTACATAGTCTTGCCATAGCCCGTTTTCTTCATTTTGCTCCTGGCACAAGGATTCTTGATATTGGCACCGGTGGTGGATTTCCGGGAATTCCTCTCGCAATTTATTTCCCTGATTGCAAATTCACGCTATGTGATTCAATAGCCAAGAAAATAAAAGTGGTAGATGCTGTAGCTCAAGCTTTAGGATTAGATAATATCCAAACCCATATGGGGAGAGTCGAGAAGATTGAAGAGAAATTCGACTTCATCGTTAGCAGAGCGGTTGCTCCTTTACCTGAATTGTTAACGTGGACGTATAATAAGATCAGAAAAGATCAAAGAAACGTCATGCGAAACGGCTGGATTTGCCTAAAAGGAGGAGATTTGGTAGAAGAAGCAACAATGACACGCAAGGATTTCCAGATTCTACCAGTACAAACTTGGTTCAGAGAAGAGTTTTTCGAGACGAAACGAATTGTTTATATTAAAAAGTAAAGTCAAGTTTTAATTGGCATGGATTGGATTTACTGTGACAATCTCCGTAAATCGATGTTTTTTCTAGTAATAAATGCTTTTTTGCTAAAGTTAAATCCCAGCTAATAACTTAATCAATCAGACGATTTTCCAGATCCATTTGCTGGTGCAAAATTCTTATTATCTCAATCTCATCCTTTTTCTCATTTATTTTATAGTATACAAAATGAGATTTAATCCGTGACTGAAAATACCCTTCGCGTATAAAACTAATGTCAATTCCAGCTTCAGGATTTTGACATAAATATTCAATTTCATCAAATATAAGGTTGAGATACCTATCTGCTTGTTCAACAGACCAATTATTAAAGGTATAAATCCAAATTATTTCTAGGTCATTTGAAGCCTCAAGACTTATTTTATAATTCATTTATTCAAATGCTTCTTTTTCAAATCACCCAAATAAGTTTCTTTATTAAAATCCTTTACAAATCCTGATTCTTCTCCTTTAATAAGCTCCATCACCAATTCACTTTTGTTTGATTCTTCTTTCTCTAGCAATCTTAGTGCGGCTCTGACCACCTCGCTTGCAGAAGAAAATCTACCTGTTTTTAATTGTTGGTTGATAAACTCATTGAAGTAATCTCCTAATAGAATGGAAGTATTCTTTGCCATAGCTGATCATTTAAGACAAATATACCAAATGTTGGTACAAAATAAAATCCTACGTTTTCTCCAAAAATGTTTATTTACATCTGGTTCAGAGAAGAGTTTTTCGAGACGAAACGGATTGTTTACATTAAGAAGTAAAGATTTTTATTCCTTACCCGTAAGTGCCATTCGTTTAAAATAAAAAAACTGCCTGTTAATATTCCCGTTTTTTTTTCCTTCAATCCAAGCATTTAATAGGTTTGGAGAATTAAGCGAATAGCTTATTCCTTGAGGGAAATCATGAGATTTATTTTCAAAATACCACTGTGAATCTTCTCGAAATGTTAATTTAAACCAAACTTCTTTGCCTTCATTCTGGTCATTCACCTGAGCTATGTAGTATGTTTCGCCCTTGGTTTGGACAATCTTTAATGATTCAGACATCACCGTGTCCCCGTTAGTAAGACGGTACGTTCCAATACCTGAAAAAGTTGAGTCATTTTCTGATTTCCACTCTTCAGAGAAAATGCCCTTTTCTGTTGTAAATTCCCAGTTTCCGATAACAGATTTCCAATCATTGAAGCTCTGAGAATTCAGGCCATTGCTTGTTAGGCAAAGAAAAGCTGCAACAATACACAACTTGAAAAACATATTCATTCTGCTATTTTTCAGTAGTTTGAATCAATGAGATGGCAAAACCACCACCAGATGCCAAATGTAAATTTAATTTTGTACTTGAGTCAATGCTTTGATTTTCAATCAATGTGGAAGTCGGATTTTTATCGAATGAAGCATTTTCACCATCCTTGTAGATGGTGGCCTTGTAACTCATTCCTTCAGGTAAAAAACTAAAATCTATAGATAAATCTCTTTCGTTTTCATCACTTATTGCACCTACAAACCAGTTTCCAGTATTCCTTTCCTCACGGGCAACCGTGATATATTCGCCAACCTCACCGTTCAAGGTAATTGACTTTTCCCAGTCAACACCAACCTCTCTAATAAATTGAAATTCAGGTTTCCCAGTATAGTATTGAGGTAAATCACAGGCCATCTGAACAGGACTATAAATGACTACATACAACGCTAATTGATGAGCCAAAGTGGTATTTACTTGATTCTTATCCTTCCAAGGTTTTAGAGAAATATTGAAAACTCCTGGCGTAAAATCAAAAGGACCACCGAGCATTCTCGTAAATGCAACAGTTGGTAAATGATTTGGAGGATTTCCCCCATCGGCCGACCAGGCATTAAACTCTTGACCGCGCATACCTTCGCGAGAAACAAAATTTGGGTAAGTGCGTCGTAAACCAGTTGCCTTAATTGGCTCGTGAGCATTTACTGCAACATTATATTTAGCAGCTGTTTCAATTA